>CAUUTJ010000086.1:0-2711 GCA_963548045.1 uncultured Streptococcus sp. | reverse complement strand
CGTGGTATGATCACTGCAGTATCTCACTTGGTAACAGTTGAAGAAGTAAACTAATGATTATTTAGGGGATGTGCATATGACCATCCCCTAAAACTAGATATAGTCATCTTAGATGACACAGTATAGGCGAGTTGATAAAGGAGACAACCTTTTCTCCTTTATCGGCGCTAGCATTTTACAAAAGAGGAGAAAAATAAATGAAACTTCATGAATTGAAACCTGCAGAAGGTTCTCGTAAGTCACGTAACCGTGTTGGACGTGGTACTTCATCAGGTAACGGTAAAACATCAGGCCGTGGTCAAAAAGGTCAAAAAGCTCGTAGCGGAGGCGGTGTACGTCTTGGTTTTGAAGGTGGACAAACTCCATTGTTCCGTCGTCTTCCAAAACGTGGATTTACAAACATCAACGCTAAAGAATATGCTATTGTGAACCTTGATCAATTGAACGCCTTTGAAGATGGTGCTGAAGTAACTCCAGTAGTACTTGTAGAATCAGGAATTGTAAAAGCTGAAAAATCAGGTATCAAAATTCTTGGTAACGGAGAATTGACTAAGAAGTTGACTGTTAAAGCAGCTAAATTCTCTAAATCAGCTGAAGAAGCTATCACTGCTAAAGGTGGTTCTGTTGAAGTCATCTAAGTGAGGTGACCTATGTTTTTTAAATTATTGAGAGAAGCATTCAAAGTTAAACAAGTTCGATCAAAAATTCTATTTACAATTTTTATCGTATTTGTATTCCGTATCGGTACAAGCATTACTGTACCATGGGTAAATGCAAATAGCTTGAACGCTTTGAGTGGACTATCCTTCTTGAATATGTTGAGCTTGGTGTCAGGGAATGCCATGAAAAACTTCTCAGTTTTTGCACTTGGTGTTAGTCCCTACATCACAGCCTCAATCGTCGTCCAACTCTTGCAAATGGATTTATTGCCAAAATTTGTAGAGTGGGGCAAACAAGGGGAAGTAGGTCGTAGAAAGTTAAATCAAGCGACTCGATACATTGCCCTTGTGCTTGCATTTGTTCAATCAATCGGGATTACTGCTGGTTTTAACGCTCTGTCTGGAGCTAAACTTTTGACTGTACCACTTACACCACAAGTATTCCTTGTAATTGGTGGAATTTTAACCGCAGGAAGCATGATTGTGACCTGGTTGGGAGAACAAATCACAGATAAGGGATACGGGAATGGTGTTTCAATGATTATCTTTGCAGGGATTGTTGCTTCAATTCCTGATATGATTAAAGGCATCTATGTGGATTACTTTGTCAATGTACCAAGCAGTCGTTTGACATCGTCTCTTATTTTCGTTGCCATCTTAATCGTTGCTGTTTTGTTGATTGTTTACTTTACAACTTACGTTGAACAAGCTAAGTACAAGATACCAATTCAGTATACAAAGGTAGCTCAAGGTGCACCATCAAGTTCGTATCTTCCTTTGAAGATTAACCCTGCTGGGGTTATCCCTGTTATCTTTGCCAGCTCCATTACAGCAGCTCCGGCAGCAATCTTACAATTCGTAAGTGCATCTGGTCTTAACTGGGAGTGGGTAAAAACAGCTCAAGAGTTGGTATCTACATCAACTCCTTCAGGTGTTGCTTTGTATGCTCTGTTGATTATTCTCTTTACATTCTTCTATACATTTGTACAGATTAATCCAGAGAAAGCTGCAGAGAATTTACAAAAGAGTGGAGCTTATATCCATGGTGTCCGTCCAGGTAAAGGGACAGAAGAGTACATGTCAAAACTTCTTCGTCGTCTCGCTACTGTCGGATCTCTCTTCTTAGGTGTTATTTCTATCTTACCTATCGTAGCTAAAGATTTATTTGGACTTTCAGAAGTTGTTGCTTTTGGGGGAACAAGTTTGCTCATCATTATCTCTACAGGTATTGAAGGAATTAAACAATTGGAAGGCTATCTATTGAAACGTAAATATGTTGGTTTCTTAGATACAACAGAATAATTGTAATAGAAAATAAAATTCACTATTGCTCAGAGAGTGGAGTGTAAAAATCAAAGACCTTGTCAGATTTTTATCTCCTCTCTTCTATTTTGTTTTTAAATAGGAGTTGAAATGAATTTTTGCTTCTATTTAAAAATAAAAAAGGAGTTTGAATCATGAATCTTTTGATTATGGGTTTACCTGGTGCAGGTAAGGGAACACAAGCAGCAAAAATTGTTGAACAATTTCACGTTGCTCACATCTCAACAGGTGACATGTTCCGTGCAGCAATGGCTAACCAAACTGAAATGGGTGTGTTAGCGAAGTCATATATTGACAAAGGCGAGTTGGTTCCAGATGAAGTTACAAACGGAATCGTTAAAGAACGTCTTTCTCAAGATGATATTAAAGAAACTGGCTTCTTGTTGGATGGGTATCCACGTACTATTGAACAAGCACATGCTTTAGATAAAACATTGGCTGAACTTGGTATTGAGCTAGAAGGTGTCATCAACATCGAAGTAAATCCAGATAGTCTTTTAGAGCGTTTGAGTGGACGTATCATTCATCGTCAAACTGGAGAGACTTTCCATAAAGTATTCAATCCACCAGTTGATTACAAAGAGGAAGATTACTACCAACGTGAAGATGATAAACCTGAGACAGTAAAACGTCGTTTGGATGTTAATATTGCCCAAGGTGAACCAATCATTGAATTTTATCGTTCAAAAGGACTCGTACATGACATCCAAGGAAACCAAGATATCAATG
>CAUUTJ010000085.1:0-2966 GCA_963548045.1 uncultured Streptococcus sp. | reverse complement strand
TTAGCCATCACAGCCTTTGGAGATATGGATGTTTCTATTATTGACCAGATGCCAGCTGGACGTAAGCCAATCGTGACACGCTGGATCAAGCATGAGCAATTACCCCAGGTTTTGACTTGGTTGGAAGGTGAGATTCAAAAAGGTTCTCAAGCCTATATTATTTCGCCCTTGATCGAAGAATCTGAAGCTCTGGATTTGAAAAATGCCATAGCTCTATCAGAAGAGTTAACGACTCATTTTGCAGGGAAAGCAAAAGTTGCTCTCTTACACGGAAAGATGAAGAGCGACGAGAAAGACCAGATTATGCAGGAATTCAAGGAAAGAAAGACAGATATCTTGGTTTCTACAACGGTTATCGAGGTCGGGGTCAATGTGCCAAATGCAACAGTCATGATTATCATGGATGCTGATCGCTTTGGTCTTAGTCAACTTCATCAGCTTAGAGGTCGTGTCGGTCGTGGGGACAAGCAGTCCTACGCAGTTCTCGTTGCTAATCCTAAGACTGATTCTGGGAAAGACCGCATGCGTATCATGACAGAAACGACCAATGGTTTTGTCCTTGCGGAGGAAGATTTGAAAATGCGAGGTTCTGGAGAAATCTTTGGGACCAAACAGTCGGGTCTACCAGAGTTTCATGTGGCCGATATTATTGAAGACTTCCCGATTTTAGAAGAGGCTAGAAAGGTAGCCAGCTATATCAGTTCTCTCCCTAACTGGCAAGAGGATCCAGAGTGGCACATGATTGCCTTGCATCTAGAGAAAAAAGAATTCCTGGATTAAGCTTTTTCTAAGAAAATGTTAAGTTTGCTTTTAGGATTGTTATCTATACTTGAGTCATCAAAAAGAAACGAGGACTCTCTCATGACCATTAAAGTAAACTACCCAAAGATATTTCAAAAGGAAACTCAACCTTCTCCTAAATACTAAGAAAAGAGCGAAATCGCTCTTTTTTATTTTTTTAAAACTACTTTCAGAGGGATTCTTGCAGGGGTCAGACATTAAATCCACTTTCAGTTTCCCTTTCTTTCTTGCATTGCTTTCCCATATGTGCTACAGTTATGATAACGGTTACAAAACAAAGGAGGGTTTTATGAGAAATCCAGCATTAGTAGAAGAAATGAAAACATATAGAGGAAGAGATGAAGTTCCTCAAGATTTTGATGCTTTTTGGGATGGTGAGATTGACAAGGTTTCGGTCTTGCCTGAATACCAACTAGAGGAACGTGATTTTCATATTCCTAATGTGAAGTGTTATGAGTTAACCTTTAAAGGTACACGTGATGGTCTCGTTTATGCGCGTGTAGTTTTACCAAAATCAGAGCAGAAAGTTCCTGTCATTTTCCACTTCCATGGCTATATGGGACGTTGCTGGGATTGGACAGATATGCTAGCCTTTACCGTCGCTGGCTATGGTGTCGTATCGATGGATGTCAGAGGTCAGTCTGGGTACTCACAAGATGGTCTGTGTTCTCCACTAGGAAATACAGTAAAAGGCCATATCATTCGTGGTGCAGTAGAAGGAAAAGAGCAACTCTTCTATAAAGATGTCTATCTAGATATTTATCAATTGGTTGAAATTGTCGCTAGTCTGCCTCAAGTAGATGAAGGGCAGTTGGCTAGTTACGGAGCTTCACAAGGTGGAGCGCTGGCTTTAGTGGCTGCAGGGCTCAATCCACGTATTAAGCGAACTGTGGCTATCTATCCGTTCTTATCTGATTTTAGACGCGTATTAGAGATTGGAAACACCAGTGAAGCTTACGACGAGCTCTTCCGTTACTTTAAGTTCCATGATCCATTCCATGAGACAGAAGAACAAATCATGGAGACGCTTAGCTATATCGACGTGAAAAATCTTGCCCATCGAATCAAAGGTGAGGTGAGAATGATTACGGGGCTTGATGACGATGTCTGCTACCCAATCACCCAATTTGCCATCTACAATCGTTTGACCTGTGAAAAAAGCCATCGTATCATGCCGGAATACGCTCATGAGGCTATGAATGTTCATGTCAACGACCAAGTTTACAATTGGTTGTGTGGTAGTGAAATTCCCTTTACCTATGTTGGCCAGTAAAAGTTTGTGAGATGAGCCTTGTCAAAGCAGGGCTCTTTTTGTGACAAAGTTCAGAAAGTAGTTTCAATTGATTCGAAGTCTAGAAACATATTTGAAAGTGAAATCTATTATATAGCAATGCTCAAAAAAGCAACATCTTTATTATATAATAAAGATAAGACGAAATTTGAAAGGAGATAAACTGTTATCGTTTTGTATGCAGGAAAAATGATAGATGCATATAAAATCAAAAGGAATGGGCAAGCATGAGATTGATACTTTTAACTTTCGATGTAGGAGAGTTAAAAATTTTAAGCAAAAAAGAAAGCGCTTTATTTTTGTGAAAACGAAAGGAAAAATATGAAACAGAGAGAATTTGATCGAAAAGAACGCTATGGAATTCGAAAATTTACAGTGGGAGCTGCATCCGTAGTCATTGGAGCAGTTGTTTTTGGAGTATCACCAGTTTTAGCCCAAGAAGCTCCAGCAAACACTAGTGAAACAGCTGGTCAAGCTTTACCAGAATTACCGAAAGAAGTAGAAACAGGAAATCTAGCTAACCTTGATAAAGAACTTGCTGATAAGTTGGCAACAGCTACAGATAAAGGAACTGAAGTCAACCGTGAAGAGTTGAAAGCAAACCCAGGTTCTGAAAAACCAACAGAAACTGAAACTCCAGCAGAGACTCCAGCAGCTGAAACGGATAAGACAGAAGAAACTGAGAAACAAGAAGCTATCGCTCGTGATTATTACTCAAGAGAATTGGAAAATGTTAATACTGTCGTAGAAAAAAATGACCTTGTCATTAATGCAGCTAATAATCAACGAGATGATTTGACAAGTGACTTAGAGGAACTGAAGAAACTTCAAGATGCAACAGTGCATATGGAGTTCAAACCAGATGCATCGGCAC
>CAUUTJ010000084.1:0-3111 GCA_963548045.1 uncultured Streptococcus sp. | reverse complement strand
ACTTCTTTGGACAAGAATGGGCCAAAGCGGACATCAGTTGCTGATAGATTCATTTCGCCAGCTTCTGCAACTATGATCTCGTAGAATTTTCCAGCTTCTTCTAGGATACTTTCTGCTATGATTTGAAAACCATGCTCTTGTAACCAAGAACGCAACTCATCTTCACGATTATTGGGTTGAAGAATCAAACGCTCAACATTGGCAAGTTTGTCTAATCCTTCTTCTAATATCGTAGCAATCAAGCGACCACCCATTCCAGCAATAGTGATAACAGATACTTGGTCACTTTCTTCAAACGCTGCTAAACCATTAGCTAAACGAACTTGAATTTTTTCAGTCAAGCCATGACTTTCAACATTTTTTACTGCAGATTGATAGGGACCTTCTACAACCTCTCCTGCAATGGCACGCTTGATGTGACCTTTTTCAACCAATTCAATCGGTAGATAAGCATGATCACTTCCTACATCTAGCAAAACGGCTCCTTGAGGTACATAGGAAGCTACCGTTTCTAATCTCTTTGAAATCATCTTCTCTCACTTTCCAAAAGTCTATTTCCCTTTATTATACCATATTTTATCTAGCAATCCTGTACCTAAAAAAGACCGCAATCAAGGATTGCAGCCTTTCTTTATTTTTTAGCTTGATAACGACTTGTCAGGATGAAAATGACAGCAAATATGACCATCATAATGCCATAGACAGGTAATGTTTGTCCTGTCAGTGTTGAAATTTCAAGTAATTTTTGAATTCTTGGAAATAGAGCTGTTCCAAGGAAGCCACCAACTGACCAAATAATCAAGAGAACACGCCATAGACTAAATGGCAAACAAGCTCTAACTACAGACATGAAACCAATCGATGCCAATAGATAATACAAGAGTGTCGAAATTTCAATGGCTGACCAGCCTTGACTTGTTCCAAATATTTTAATAAATAGAACACTAAAGACTACCATCAAGGCACTTGGTAAAGCACGAAGCATGGATTTTCTGAGGAAGTTTTGTTCTACTGGTTTGATATTTCGTTCAAAGGTCAATACAAACGGTGGGAATCCTTCTACAAACTGGTCAATCATGGTAATCTGAATCGGAATAAATGGGAAAATCAAAATCCATTCAGTACGACCTAACAATGCACTTGCAATACAGATGATTGCCAACAAGAAGGAATAGATGGTCTTAATCAAGAAAATTGGAGCAATGTGGGCAATATTATTAACCACACGACGCCCCTCAAAGAGAATCTCAGGAACATCATTAAAGTCTGAGTTCAAGAGAACCAGATTTGCAATCTGACGAGTTGCTGGATCTCCTTCAGCCATCACGATGGAACAATCTGCCTCGCGGAGAGCTAGAATATCATTGACACCATCTCCTGTCATGGCAGTAGTATGACCTGCTTTTTTCAGAGTTTGGATAATCAGTTTCTTTTGATGAGGAGAGACACGTCCAAAAATCGCTGTTTCCTCAGCCATAGCAACCAACTCTTCATCGTTAATCTTTGAACAATCTACGTAGCTTTGATAATCTGCAAAACCTGCTTTTTGAGCAATACTTGAAACGGTAATTGGATTATCACCAGAAATAATTTTCAGCCCTACTTCCTGAGAACGAAGATAGTCTAAAGTTTCAGCAGCCCCTTCTCGGATTGGATCTAGAATCTCAAGTAGAGCCAAAGCCTGAATATCAGATGGCTTCTGCGGTTTGTGATGGTCAAGTTTTTCTTGACTAAGGGCCAGAACCAAGACACGAGAGCCTCGTTCAAGAGCTTCTCTAGCTTCAGGAACTTCAGCATCCAATAACATTTCTGGTGCACCTAAGAAAACAGTTCCGAGTCCTTCCAATTCCATCGCTCCCCATTTTCGATCACTTGAAAATGGAAGACTAGAAATCATCGGATAAGCTACATGACCTTGAAAACGTTGACGAATAGCTTGAGCAGTTGGGTTCTTATCCTCACTGTTTGCCATATAGCTGCTTAGTATTTCGGCAATCGCATCCTTGTCATAAGCCTGGGTCAGAGGAAGAACAGTCTCAACCTGCATCTTCCCTTGAGTGATGGTACCTGTTTTATCCAAACAAAGCATATCCACGCGTGCAAGGGTTTCAACAGAATACATCTCCTGCACCAAGACCTTTTTCAAACCTAGCTTAATGACAGCAGTTAAGAGAGAGGTAATGGTCAAGAGTGCGATTCCCTTAGGCAACATCCCCAAAAGAGCTGTAGAGGAATTAACTACAGAAGATTTAAGGGGTAAACCTTTTAAGACCAAAGCTTCAAGCAAGAGGGCAATTCCAAATGGAATGATGATTTTCCCAGTAAAGCCTGCAAGTTGATCAAGTGATTTCATGATACGGGAATTGATTGGTTTAACGGTCTTAGCTTCAAGCATGAGTTTAGCAGCATAGTTGTCTGCTCCAACATGATGAACCTGTGCTAAGACAGACCCACTTGCAAGAAAGCTTCCTGACAGCATCAAGTCTTCTACTTCTTTTTGAACCAAGTCACTCTCACCTGTTAACATGGCCTCATTGACTTCAGCAAAGCCTTCTAATACAACTGCATCACTTGGAATCTGATCCCCTGCAGACAAGCGAATCACATCATCCAAAACAAGCTCTTCTGGGTCTAAAGCAATCTCCTGTCCATCACGAATAGTCGTAATCTTTTCTTTATTCAAGAGATTGAGTTTATCAACCATATGCTTGGCACGTAATTCAGTTACAATTCCTGAAAAAGCATTAAAGCAGATAACCGCAAAGAAGACCAAGTTACTCCATGCTTGAACAAAAGCGAGTGCTAAGGCGATGGCAAAGTTTAATGCATTGAATAAAGTAAAGACATTTCGCTTTACAATCTGCCAGGTGCTCGTACTAGCTGAAGCTTTGAAATCATTGACCTGTCCCTGTTTCTGACGATCTTTAACTTCTGATTGGCTTAAGCCCATAATTTTATTTTTATCCATAAATTCTATCATATCATTTTTTTTTGAATAATTCTAATTTCAAATAAAAAGCTTTTCCGACTATACAAAAAACATTTGCCTGTCCTACTATGATAAGGTATAATAAAAGAAAGAAAACTGAAGGAGACACCATGTTTTATACT
>CAUUTJ010000083.1:0-3225 GCA_963548045.1 uncultured Streptococcus sp. | reverse complement strand
ACTACCAGCCAGAAGCTTATGTGCCCTCTAGCGATACCTATATCGAAAAAGATAGCTCGGTCAATGACGAGATTGATAAACTACGTCACTCCGCTACATCAGCTCTCTTGGAGCGTAATGATGTCATCATTGTAGCTTCTGTTTCTTGTATCTATGGTTTGGGTTCTCCTAAGGAATATGCTGATAGTGTAGTAAGTCTGCGCCCAGGACTTGAAATTTCTCGTGATAAACTGCTAAATGAATTAGTCGATATTCAATTTGAGCGTAATGACATTGATTTCCAGCGTGGAAGATTTCGTGTTCGTGGGGATGTGGTGGAGATTTTCCCAGCATCTCGTGATGAGCATGCCTTCCGTGTTGAGTTCTTCGGAGATGAGATTGATCGTATCCGGGAAGTCGAAGCTCTAACTGGTCAAGTTCTGGGCGAAGTGGATCATTTGGCGATTTTCCCAGCCACTCACTTTGTGACCAATGATGACCACATGGAAGTAGCTATTGCTAAGATTCAGGCTGAATTGGAGGAGCAATTAGCTGTTTTTGAAAAGGAAGGGAAACTCCTCGAAGCGCAACGTTTGAAACAACGGACAGAGTACGATATTGAGATGCTGCGTGAGATGGGTTATACCAATGGTGTCGAAAACTACTCCCGCCACATGGATGGACGAAGCGAAGGAGAGCCTCCGTACACGCTTCTTGATTTTTTCCCTGATGATTTTTTGATTATGATTGATGAAAGTCACATGACCATGGGACAGATTAAGGGGATGTATAATGGAGACCGTTCGCGTAAGGAAATGTTGGTCAATTACGGTTTCCGTTTACCTTCTGCCCTAGACAACCGTCCTCTTCGTCGGGAAGAGTTTGAAAGTCATGTTCACCAGATTGTCTATGTATCAGCGACACCTGGAGATTATGAGATGGAACAAACGGACACCGTGATTGAGCAAATCATCCGTCCAACAGGTCTTTTGGATCCAGAAGTGGAAGTTCGCCCAACAATGGGACAGATTGATGACCTCTTAGGTGAAATCAATGCCCGTGTTGAAAGGAACGAGCGTACCTTTATTACTACCTTGACCAAGAAAATGGCAGAAGATTTGACGGATTATTTCAAGGAAATGGGTATCAAGGTCAAGTATATGCACTCGGATATCAAAACTTTAGAGCGGACAGAGATTATCCGTGACTTGCGTCTGGGTGTCTTTGATGTCTTGGTTGGAATTAACCTACTTCGTGAAGGGATTGACGTTCCAGAGGTAAGTTTAGTTGCCATTCTCGATGCTGACAAGGAAGGCTTCCTCCGAAATGAACGTGGTCTGATCCAAACCATCGGTCGTGCAGCCCGTAATAGTGAAGGTCATGTTATTATGTATGCTGATACTATGACTCAATCTATGCAAAAAGCCATTGATGAAACAGCTCGCCGCCGTAAAATCCAGATGGCTTATAATGAAGAACATGGCATTGTTCCACAAACAATCAAGAAGGAAATCCGTGACCTGATTTCTGTCACAAAAGCTGTGGCTAAGGAAGAGGATAAAGAAGTCGATATCAATAGTCTTAACAAACAAGAACGCAAAGAATTGGTTAAGAAACTGGAAAAACAAATGCAAGAAGCCGTCGAAGTGCTTGACTTTGAGTTGGCAGCGCAAATCCGTGATATGATGTTGGAAGTCAAGGCTTTGGATTAGATAGGAGAGAACTCATGAAAATTCTAGTTATTAATGGGCATCCTGATAAGGAAAGTTACTGTCAAGCCATTTTTCAAACCATTGTAGAAAATATTAACTCAAGGCACCATGATATTGAAGTTATCAACCTTAATGAAGAAAACTTTGATCCTGTTTTACGTTATGGCTATCGAAAACGTATGGAAGAAGATTCTTTTATCCTTCGTTCTCAGGAATTAATCCAATGGGCAGATCATTTCATCTTTGTTTATCCTATCTGGTGGAGTAGTATGCCTAGTCTCATGAAAGGCTGGATTGATCGGGTCTTCACACCTGGAATTGCCTACTCAGCCAATGACCAGGGAAGTTTTATTTGGAATTACTTCAGAGGTAAGCAGTTTAAAAAGTTATTAAAAGGGAAAACAGCAAGTATTTATGCAACCTCTATGGCTCCTACTTGGTGGTATAAAGTCTTTTCGGGTCCTATCAACATTCCAGATAGCTATGGCATCTCTGTTTTAAAAAATGCGGTATTGAATCACTGTGGAATTAAAACCAAGCGCGTGTGCATACTAGGTGAAGTCGGACGAGATGTGAACACTGCTAGCATACGGGAACAGCATCTCCAAAAGGTAGCTGAAGAAGTTAAGAAACTATCATGAAACAAGATAATAAAAAAGAGAAAACATCAAAAAAAAAACTATAAGCCAAATCAAAAAATAAGCTGGCTGGATAAAGTAAAATTGTGGTTGCTACAGCATTCAAAAATAGCTTTTCTATTAGATTGTAGTGTATTTTGGTTCTCAGCTATCGGGTTATTTTATTTGTTGCTTGGGACAACTTTTGTTCCAAAACCATATCAAAACCTCAATTATGTCTTTCCACTTATTATGAATCTAATATTCTTAGTGAATATACTTTATCAGGGTATTTTTAGAGATAATTTCGATGGAATGACTAGAGTTCAAGATTTTGCAAATCCATTCTTGTATCTAAATGGAGTAGGTTTGTTGTTTCACTCATTTTTTGGAATAATGGGTAGAAATAGAAAGTCTATTCCTCCCTTGATAACCTTAGATCATCGCTATATCTGGTTTCCAATTCTTACTTATATAACCTTCTTCTTAGTGGCTGCTTTAATCATTTTAATTTCCAAGCATCTTGATAATAAAAAGAGAGAAGAAGAAAACGGGGAAAATTCACTCAAATGAAAAATAATAAAAGAAAATTAAAAAGGAAAAAGAAATTATCCAGGGTAGAGAAGTTCAATCTGTGGTTAGAATCTCACAAGCTATTGGCCTTTTTAGTGGATTTTATAGTTTTATTATCATTAACTGGACTAATAGGTATTGTTTTTCAAGTAATTATCCTTATACCAAGTCCTTATAATCATATGAACTACATGTTTCCGCTCTACTGTAATTTACTTTTGATATTTGCTAGATTCTATGCTTACTATCTGAGAGAAATTTGTTCAACTAAGAAAAATTTTAAAGATTATCTGGAACCGTTTCTTTATGTCAATAGTTTCGGTTTTATAATTCACTTGACAATG
>CAUUTJ010000082.1:0-3295 GCA_963548045.1 uncultured Streptococcus sp. | reverse complement strand
AAAAATCCTGAATGTGACCAGTACCCACAACTCTATCATTTTGATTAGGAATCAGAACCTCTGCTCGAAGGTGCAGAGGTTCTTTTTTGTGATGAAACGTATATTTATTAAAAGGATTGAAAGGTGATTTCTTTGTTGGATCTGGTGGTAGGTGCCTAGACTCCCCTATCCGGCTTCTTTGTGATCGATTTCAAGATGCTTTTTCTTTATATCTTATTATATTCATTCAGAAAAAACGAACTTTTTTAAAATAAATTTGGTTTTTTTTAAGAAATAGTGTATAATGGTAGAAAATCTAACATAAGGAGATAGTGATGAAAGCAAAAAAACTGTTAGCTCTTGCAGGAGTTTCTGTTGCAGGTGCCTTTCTCTTAGCAGCGTGTGGCGGTGGTAGTAGCAATCAAGCAACCTACTCATTCGTCTATTCAGCAGATCCAAATACCTTGGATTACATCGCTGCAACTCGTACAACAACTTCAGATGTCACAAGTAACCTTGTAGATGGTCTTCTTGAAAACGACCAATACGGAAACTTTGTGCCAAGTCTAGCAGAAGATTGGACTGTCTCTGAAGATGGATTAACCTATACTTACAAACTTCGTAAGGATGCCAAATGGTATACGAGTGAAGGAGAAGAATATGGTGCTGTAACGGCTCAAGACTTTGTTACAGGGATCAAACACGCAGTTGAGTCTAAATCAGAAGGTCTCTTCTTGATTCAAAATTCGATCAAAGGTTTGGATGCCTACGTAAAAGGGGAAACCAAAGACTTTAACACAGTTGGAGTCAAAGCCTTAGACGACCACACCATCCAATATACTTTGGTCCGTCCAGAAAGCTTCTGGAACTCAAAAACAACCTCAGGTGTTCTTTTCCCAGTCAATGCGGATTTCTTGAAATCTCAAGGAAAAGATTTTGGTTCGTTGAAACCTAGCAGCATCTTATACAATGGTCCTTATTACTTGAAATCATTGACTTCAAAATCTGAGATTGAATTGGTCAAGAACAAAGACTATTACGATGCGAAAAATGTTCATATCGACAATGTCAAATTGACCTTTAACGATGGATCAAACCCAGATTCTATCATTAAGAACTTTGAAAAAGGTCAATATTCCTTTGCATCTGTTATGCCAAACAGCTCGACTTACAAGAGTGTCAAGAAAAACTTTGGTGACAACATTGTCTACGGTTTGCAATTGGGAACATCCTACTATCTTGGATTCAACTTGGACCGTCAAAAGTATGACCACACTGCCAAAACTACGGATGAACAAAAAGCTTCTACCAAGAAAGCAATCCTGAACAAGGACTTCCGTCAAGCGGTAAACTTTGCCTTTGACCGTAAATCTTATGCGGCACAAGTATCCGGGGCTGATGCGGCTGAAAAGACCCTTCGTAGCACCTTGGTGCCACCAACTTATGTCCAAGTCAATGGAGAAGATTTTGGTAAAGTCGTTGAAAAACAATTGGTTACCTACGGAGACCAATGGAAGGGTGTGAGCCTGGACGATGGTCAAACGAGCCTTTACAGCCCAGAAAAAGCCAAAGCTTCATTTGCGAAAGCCAAAGCTGAATTGCAAAAACAAGGAGTTCAATTCCCAATTCATTTGGACTACATTGTCAGCCAAGTGGACAACAGCATGGTCCAACAAGCTAGCTCCTTCAAACAATCTGTAGAGTCAGCGCTTGGTGCAGACAATGTCGTTGTGGACCTTCAAAAGGTATCGGATGATGATTTCCAAAATATCACCTACTTCAGCGATACAGCGGCTGCGAGAGATTACGATATCTCAGGCGGTGGTTGGGCTCCTGACTACCAAGACCCATCGACTTACCTCGAAAGTATCAGCCCAGTAAATGGTTCTGTCTTCTACTATCTTGGTATTGATGCAGGTTCAAACAATCCAGCCATTGCAACAGTTGGTTTGGATCAATACGCTAACATGTTGAAAGACGCCGATGCTGAATTGTTGGATCAAGGAAAACGCTATGAAAAATATGCAGCAGCGCAAGCTTGGTTGACAGATAGCTCGATTACGCTTCCAACTGTCTCAAATGGTGGTGCTCCAATGCTTCAACGGACCGTGCCATACAGCCGTGCTGCTTCATGGGTAGGTACTAAAGGAACAGGAACCTTCTACAAATACCTTGAAATGTCGAAAGATGTTGTCACCACAAAAGACTTTAACAAGGCCAAAGAAGAATGGTTGAAGAAAAAAGCAGAATCCAATAAAAAAGCTCAAGAAGATCTCAAAGATCACATTGAGAAGAAAAAATAAAAAAATCAATCATTGGTCTATCAATGAAGATAAAAAAGTCGGAGCCGTCATGTGAGGGCTCCGGTTTTTTTATGTCTCGAAAGTCAGTCTGTCTCATTCTATTCACTAAATCTTAAAAAATAGCCATCTGGATCTAGAACTGCAAATTCATGAGGATGGATATACTGTTCACCAACACGAAATTTTCTTTTGTTATCCCCTATGCTTTTTATCGAAAGCGTTTCCTATTTAAATAAACTATAAAAAATGATATTATATTTGTGAGTCAACCACTTTAAGGAGAACAATCCTGATGAAAAACAAAATAATATTAAGCTCTGTAACGCTTCTATCTGCATTTATACTAGCAGCATGCGGAAACGGAGAAAAGAAAGCAACAGAAACTGTTGCAGCATCAACAACTGAAGTCGCTAAAGAAACTACGGCTGCACCAACGACAAAAGCTCAAACAACAACTCCTGGGTCTTCTTCTGGGGCAAAAGAAATATCCCTTGCAGATACTCAACGTATCGGAAATGAAAAATTTGGTTATATCAATATCCCTAAAGATTGGGTCGTACGCACTACTCGAAGTAGCAAAGCGCTCGAATATTTATCACCAGACAAAAACAATGCGTTAATAATGGACTCAAACACTAAAGATACTGTTAAACTTGGCCCCAACGAAACCTTTGACGCACAGTTACTTGCGGACCGTTTATATAGCCTCTGGGGAAAAAACAAAAATCGAACTAGTATAGAAGGTGTAAAAGCTGTATTTGCCAGTGAGGACGCTTTCTTAATAAAAGTAACATTTACAAATGGGAACACTTTGTACGAATGGGTATTCCAAAAAGGCGATAAAGTATACACAATCATAATCATGGGTTCAGAAGATATGATTAAAACCTTAAGACCTGTTCTCGAGCACTCTTGGGGCTTAGATCCGAATACTCCGGGTAAATAATCCCTAAAAGACTAAAAGAGAGTGGGACAGAAATCGGTAATTCGTTAGAATTCGATTTCGTCGTCCC
>CAUUTJ010000081.1:0-3425 GCA_963548045.1 uncultured Streptococcus sp. | reverse complement strand
CAATCACTGTTTTTCTATGCATATCCTAAGTATACCATAAAAGCCAGACCCCAAAAAGGAGATCTGGCTTTTTCATGATTGATTGCTTTTAAGATATAACTTATTTTACATAATCCAACAAATAACCATAACCTTTTTCTTCCATTTGATCTTTAGGAATAAAGCGAATGGATAGACTATTGATACAATAGCGTAAACCTCCCTTGTCCTTAGGCCCATCTGTAAAGACATGTCCTAGATGAGAATCGCCAGTTCTACTTCTAACTTCTGTTCTGACCATATTGTATGACTTGTCTTCCTTATAGGTCGCAACATCTGGACTGATCGGCTGGGTAAAACTTGGCCAACCACAACCCGATTCAAATTTATCTTTCGAAGAAAAGAGAGGTTCGCCAGTCGCTACATCCACATATATACCTGCTTCGAATTTATCCCAGTAACGATTAGAAAAGGCACGTTCTGTTTGACCGTTTTGAGTCACAGCATACTCCTCTGGAGAAAGGAGTTTTTTCAATTCATCGTCACTTGGTTTTGGATATTTACTCGCATCAATAACAGGATAGGCTGCTTGATTGACATTGATATGGCAATAGCCGTTAGGATTTTTCTGGAGATAGTCTTGGTGGTAATCTTCAGCCACGATAAAATTTCTTAAGGCTTCCTTTTCAACCGCTAGAGGTTGGTCGTACTTCTTAGAAACTTGGTCAAAAACTTGATTGATGACTTCTAAATCTTTCTCATCTGTATAGTAGACTCCTGTTCTGTACTGAGTCCCCACATCATTTCCCTGCTTATTCTTACTGATTGGATTGATAATGCGGAAATAATGGAGCAAGATTTCTTTTAAGGAGATTTGATTGGCATCATAGGTCACATGAACAGTCTCAGCATGCCCGGTTTGGCCAATCAATTCATACTGGGTTGTTTCTCCTCTACCATTAGCATAGCCCGAAACAGCATCTGTCACACCTGCTACTCGTGAAAAATACTCTTCGACACCCCAGAAACAACCTCCCGCTAGATAAATATCATGTAGGTCAGCATCTTTTCTTGGCTCAGTATTCTTCTTAGCATGTTTCCCCTGACTAACTGCTGCCTTCTCAATTTGAGAGGTATCAGTGTAGCTAGCGTTTCTTTTTTCCCAAAGAAATAAAACTCCTAAAATAAGGAAAATAATGATTCCAATCGACAGGATTATTTTTAATTTATCATTCATAATAAACCTCTAATCTATACTCTTTAAGGTCTGTAAAATAGTTTCCTTGTCCATAAAACCTGGCTGAGTCTTGACTAGTTTACCTTCTTTATCAATAAAGGCCTGAGTCGGATAAGAACGAACTCCGTAACTTTCCAAAAGTTTACCTGAAGAATCTAGAAGGACAGGTAGATTTTTATAGTCCAAATCTTGATACCATTTTTTGAAGGACTCTTCTGCTTGCTCACCTTTTTGACCAGGAGAAACCACTGTCAAGACAACATAGTCATCGCCTGCTTCTTTTGCAAGTTCATCGGTATCAGGGAGGCTGGCTAGACAAATAGAGCACCAAGATGCCCAAAATTTGAGATAGATTTTTTTGCCTTTGTAATCAGATAAACGGTAGGTTTTCCCATCAACTCCCCTTAGTTCAAAGTCTGCAACCGTTTCTCCTTTTCTTGCTACCTGAGAGCTAACTTGCTCTTGTTTGTCTCCATTTCGACTATTAGCCTCGTTCGTCGTCTGATTTTTACAAGCCGATAGACAGACAAGACTAGTGCAAACCAATACAGATGCTTGCCATTTTTTCATCTTCATCACCTTTCTTATTATATATATGAATATAGATAATAATTTTATAGCTCTATTATATACCTACCTTCCTAAAAATACTTAGAATCTGCTCGGAAATTAATGACGCTTCTTGATTACCAAAAAACTCTCACCTGCTGAGCAGATGAGAGTTTTCGTTTTTTACTATATTTTTCTGATAAAGTCTTGTGGATATTGAGCACGCGCCCCGCCGATTAATTTCGGACGACTAGCAAGGGCAGTTACATGTGCATGGCCGATTGATTTCAAGACTGGACGTATAGGCACTTGAACATGCTTGATATGCATCCCTATAGCTGTGTCACCAATATCGATCCCTGCATCTGCCTTGATAAATTCAACCTCAACTGGGTCTTTCATATAGCGAAAGGCTGCCAATTGACCAGAACCTCCTGCATGCAGAGTCGGTAAAACACTTACAATCTCCAGATTGTATTTGATTGCGACCTCTCGTTCCACTACCAAGGCACGGTTAACATGTTCGCATCCCTGAACTGCTAGATGGATCCCTCTTGCTGACAAGATTTCTAAGATTTTTTGAACAATTAATTCTCCAATTTCTTGGCTGGAGTCTTTCCCGATGCGACCTCCTATCACCTCGCTAGAAGATAAGCCCAAAACAAAGAGAGCCCCCTCAGGGAGAGAAGCCTTTGCCAATACATCGTCTAGGATTTCCTCAACCTCTTTTTGTAAATGTCCTTGGTCCATACTTTACCTCGCTTACTTCCTTCTATGATATCGTTTTTTTATCATTTAATCAAGCTGGAAACATGGTCCTACTTCCAATAGACTGTTCTATATTATTCAAATCGAAAAAGACAGAGAAATTCTCTCTGCCCCATTTATAAACATAGTTATACTTTTTGAAGTCCTTGAACAGCATCACGATTGATGATGACTTGTCCATATTCTTGAAGGACTGAGCGACTAATATCACTATCATCCGCAAATTCTCGCATGCGAGCCAATAACCAAGCTGGATAAAGACTTGGATGATCCTCTACATCTACCAAAACTGTTAGATAATATTGGTCATTCATTTTGTAAAGTTCTGAAGTCTCCATTTGGTAATCGACTGTCTTTGCAAAAGAAACCAAACTAGTTAAGTCGTCAAATCGTAAGATGTAGTAGATATAAGGTTCTCTTTTTCCTTCTTCAAGTTCAGAAATTTCCTCAATCGCTGCTTCCTCTTCTTTTTCAACCTGTTCTAGAGATTGAATGGCCTCAATATCCTCTTTAGTTTTCTCTGCCATGGTTTTTTCCAACGTTTTCAAGAATTCATCTGGAGACATTTTTGCTAACTCATCCATGTCAGGAAGATCTGCCAAATCCTCAAAATCCAAGTTTTGGTCAATCTTAGATTTCGTCACAAAGACATCAACCTTGTCTGGCTTCGGTGTCACTCGGAAACTAAGCATACCTGTATCCAAAAAGCTGTCTGGCATTTCTAACTCATCCAAAATGGCATAGAAAAACTCTTCTGTTTTTTCCTGTGGAACGAGAAAGTCTGCGATTTCCATTCCACGATCCATCAAATCTTCTAAAGACATCGTGATTTTTAAAGTCGTATCACTGATTTGTTTCATTTTCATAGTTCGTAACCTCATACTTTCAGTTC
>CAUUTJ010000080.1:0-3478 GCA_963548045.1 uncultured Streptococcus sp. | reverse complement strand
TATCAAGTTCTGTAAAAACAGTACCTTTCTTTACAAAACCACCATTCATCGCAGTTACGACAAACTGATCCTGACATTCTCTACCTTTAAAATGAGCTAAAGCCCTATCAACCATGGCATCATCCCAAGTTTGTGCTTGAATCAATTCATTATTTTCGAATATCCGAGCACCATTAGCAACTACCAGAACGACTCTTTCTGCTAGATGTCCCAGTAATTGTCGCATACGATGAACTTCATTTCCAGTCGCAATGACAAACCGAACGCCACGGTGGTCCAGCTTATCTAAAATTTTCTCTAAGCGAGGAAGGTCTAGTTGACCTCTTGGATCTAACAAAGTACCATCCATATCCGTTGCTACTATCTTAATTTCCATTTTGTCTCCTTGAGATTCGAATCACTACCACTTCAAACCTACATGTTCATTCATTTCTTTATAGGCTGTATCAATCCGTTCCTTGGTAGCCTCGTCTAACTGACTACGGTATTTCCCACCCTCAATAAAGTCTTCCAGGATATAAGTTTGGTAAAGATAGAGTGGGTATCCTTCTGGAGAATAGCCTCCCTTTGGAGTCCTACTCACCCAGCTTGGATGGGCTTGGGCAGTTTCGATAGTCGTTTTACCGGATTTCTTCTTAATGGTCACATCCATGAGAACTCCACGTTCCGTCCACTTGGCATTTTCAACATCCTGCATGGTTTCAATCCGTTGATTTGAGATAAAATTCCCCATAGAGTAGATGATAAGCTTTTTATCACCGTTTTTTTCAACCGTTTCAGCTGGTTCAACAACGTGAGGGTGACCACCAAAGATAATATCTGCTCCCCAATCAATCATTTTATGGTAAAGTTTCTTTTGCTCCTCAGTCGGCTCAATTTGATACTCAACTCCCATCTGAGGCATGATAATTGTAATATCCGCCTCTTTCTCTGCTCGCTCAATTTCAGCCTTCATTTTATCTTCATCTAAGTCTGAAAGATAACGATTATAATCCTCTTGAGAAATGCTTTGTTCAATTCCGTTAAAACCATAGGAATAAGCTAAAAGGGCAACTTTAATCCCATTGACTTCCTTGATGACAATAGGTGCTTTATCTCGTGGTTCATGAGTGTAGACTCCGATTGGTGTTATTCCAGCTTTTTCAATCGCATCTGCGGTTGAAACTACTCCCTCAATTTGAGAATCCAAGATATGATTATGAGCCAAGTCTAGCACTTGATACCCTGCATCTTTTATAGCGTCCATGACTTCACCAGGTGCATTAAATAAGGGGTAACCTGCAAGATAGTGATCTTTATTTACAGTTCCTTCAAAATCACCAATGACCAAGTCAGCTTGCTTAAGCCAAGGCTTTACGTATTCAAAATTTTCATGGAAATCATAGGTACCATCTGATTTTTTGGCTGAAATATAGATAATGTCATGATAGAGCAAATCACCATTGGCCATGATCCGAGCACTTGTTTCTTGCTCTGTTGCCGTAGTTTTCTCCTTAGAATCAGCTGTCTGACTTACGACAGTTGTACTACTACTGGTCAATGGAAATCCCTTTAGCCCCTCGGCTAATAAAGTCAAAGCCATTGAGATTGCAACGGCAATCAACAAAACAGCGATAAAGGTTTTATTACTCCATTGGTGATAGTTCCTAAAAAATCGAATCAATTTCCCGACAAGCCGAAAGATAGGACCATTTTGATTTCTACTACTGCGTTTTTCCATCTTTTTTCTCCTTGCTTTTTGATGCAAGTCTCCTTACCTTATTATACCACAGACAAATAGGTATTTCCTTTTATTCTATTATTTTTTAACAGCTTCTGTGACTTTCTTTCTCATCTGTTTTGTGTTATCATGTAATTGTAATGGAAGGAAGGAGAGAACATGTCTGCTATAGAACGTATTACAAAAGCTTCTCATTTAATCGATATGAAAGATATTATTCGCGAGGGCAATCCAACCCTACGTGCTGTTGCTGAGGAGGTCACTTTCCCATTGAGTGATCAAGATATTATCCTCGGTGAGAAAATGATGCAATTTTTGAAACATTCACAAGACCCAGTTATGGCTGAAAAGTTAGGTCTTCGTGGAGGTGTTGGACTTGCAGCACCACAATTGGACATCTCAAAACGCATCATCGCTGTTTTGGTTCCAAATATCACTGAGGATGGTGAAACACCTCAGGAAGCCTATGATTTACAAGCTGTTATGTACAATCCTAAGATTGTTTCACACTCTGTTCAAGATGCTGCTCTAGGCGAGGGAGAAGGTTGTCTATCAGTCGATCGAGCTGTACCTGGTTATGTTATCCGTCATGCTCGAGTGACTGTTGACTACTTTGACAAGGATGGCGAAAAACATCGTATCAAGCTAAAAGGCTACAACTCAATCGTTGTCCAACATGAAATTGACCACTTAAATGGTATTATGTTTTACGATCGAATTAACGAAAAAGACCCCTTTGAAATCAAAGAAGGCCTACTCATTCTTGAATAAAGAAAAATCCCGTTGCAAGACGGGGTTTTATGTTATAATAGAGCCATGAAAACAAATGATATTGTCTATGGCGTTCACGCCGTTACGGAAGCACTTTTAGCAAACACAGGAAATAAACTCTATCTCCAAGATGATCTACGAGGAAAAAATGTAGAAAAGGTTAAGGAACTAGCTACAGAAAAGAAAGTATCTATCTCTTGGACTTCAAAAAAATCACTTTCTGAAATGACTGAGGGTGCTGTTCACCAAGGTTTTGTTTTGCGTGTTTCTGAATTTGCCTATACAGAACTTGAGCAGATTCTTACAAAAACACGCCAAGAAGAAAATCCACTACTGCTAATTCTTGATGGTTTAACAGACCCACATAATCTCGGTTCTATCTTGAGAACAGCGGATGCAACCAATGTTTCAGGTGTTATTATTCCCAAACACCGAGCTGTCGGCGTCACTCCTGTCGTAGCAAAAACAGCAACGGGTGCCATCGAGCATGTGCCTATCGCTCGCGTGACCAATCTCAGCCAAACCTTGGACAAGCTAAAAGAAGAAGGCTTTTGGACTTTTGGAACCGACATGAATGGAACTCCTTGCCACAAATGGAACACCAGTGGCAAAGTCGCCCTCATTATCGGAAATGAAGGAAAAGGTATTTCAAGTAACATCAAGAAGCAAGTGGACGAGATGATAACTATTCCAATGAATGGACATGTACAAAGCCTCAATGCCAGTGTTGCTGCTGCTATTCTCATGTACGAAGTCTTCAGAAATCGATTATAAAAAGAGTGAGGTTGGGACAAAAGATCCCAACCTCACTTTTTATTAGCAATCAAACTTTGACGCGGTAGCTGATTGAACTTTTTGTTCGTCTTTTAGACTCCAAAAAGCTCCTAATCATCCTCGCGGGGCTGGGACTACGAAATCGAGACTTTGTCTACCGATTTCTGTCCCACCGCCTTTTTAACTATGTTCAGTAATATATTTATAGGCTTC
>CAUUTJ010000079.1:0-3549 GCA_963548045.1 uncultured Streptococcus sp. | reverse complement strand
ATACCACGTAGTTTCTCAATGGTTAAGAATATGTTACAATAAAACCATGAATACAGAGACATCTCATTTTTCCCCATTGGATTTTCCTGAGCAATTACGAACCTATATAGAGGGGGCAACCTTTTCTGACAGCTCTTCTCATTCAAGAGCAACGGTTCTCTATCTTGACTCAGGTTACTACTTGAAAATAGATCGAAAGGGACGTTTAGAGCGAGAAGCTAGCATTGCGAATTGGTTTGAACAAGAAGGAATAGGAACTCCAGTCATCCACTATCTATCTACAGATAAAGACTATCTTCTGACGAAAGAAGCTATTGGTCATAATGCACTCGCTTTTTTAGACCAGCCAGAAAAAATTTGCCGAACAATGGCAGAGGCTCTTAAAAAACTTCATAACTTAAACCCACAAAATTTTCCTTCAGAAAATCATTTAAAAGCCTATAAAGAAAGAGCCTTTAAAAACTATGAAAAAGGTGAGTTCTATGCCAAGGCGCTCCTACCCCAATTCCAGATTAACAGTCGCGAAGAGGCCTTCCAACTCATCCAAGAACAAGGGCACCTTTTAGAAACAGATGCCTTTATTCACGGAGATGCCTGTCTACCAAACTTTATTCTTAAAGATGCCAGCCATTTCTCTTGTTTTATTGACCTTGGTTTGGCTGATTTTAGTGACCGACATATCGATCTCTTTTGGGCAGTTTGGTCCCTAAACTATAACCTGAAGGACCCTAAATACTCTGAACTATTTCTCGACTATTACGGGAGAGAGCTGATTGATATCAATAAACTTCGACTCGTTGCTGCCTTTGAAGTATTCGGATAAAAGGAAAACCATGAAAATCACAAAACTAGAAAAGAAAAAAAGACTCTATCTGCTAGAACTTGATAAGGACCAAACCTGCTACATTACAGAGGATACCATTGTTCGCTTTATGCTGACTAAAGATAAGGACATTAGTCCAGAGGAGTTTGCAAAAATTCAGACCTTTGCACAATTTTCCTACGGTAAAAATCTAGCACTCTACCACTTATCCTTCAAGGTTCGTACTGAAAAAGAAGTCCGAGATTATCTAAGTAAACATGAAATCGATGAGAACATCATACCCAAAGTCATCCAATCTCTAAAAGATGACAACTGGATAAATGACCGTCAATCTGCCTATGCTATTATCAACTCTAATCAGCTATCAGGAGATAAGGGAAGCTATATGCTGATGCAGAAGATTTCTCAAAAGGGAGTTGCCAAATCCATCATCCAAGAAGTCTTACAAGAATTTGATATGGCGGAAGTCGCAGAGCGTACAGCCGAAAAACTACTGAAAAAATATCAGGGTAAATTACCTGCCCGCGCTCTACAAGATAAGATTATTCAAAGCCTAACCAATAAAGGATTCTCATACTCTGAGGCCAAAACAGCCTTTGACCAACTAGATAGCCAAGTCGAAGAAGAAACTGTTCAGGAACTAATTTTTAAAGAGTTGGACAAGCAATATCGGAAATATTCACGAAAGTATGAAGGATACGAACTGAAACAACGTTTGACACAAGTTTTAGCAAGAAAAGGCTATGATTTTTCAGATATAGCCAGTGCTCTCAGAGAATATCTTTAACTTTTTCATAAAAAAACTAAGAACTTTAAACAAAAATGTGATACAATAGGAAACGATAAACTTATAAATTGTAGAAAGTTGGTTAGTTATGAAACTTCCAAAAGAAGGCGACTTTATTACAATTCAAAGTTATAAGCATGATGGGAGTCTCCACCGTACTTGGCGAGACACCATGGTACTAAAAACAACAGAGAACGCTATTATCGGCGTCAACGACCACACACTTGTTACCGAAAGTGACGGTCGTCGTTGGGTGACTCGAGAACCGGCTATTGTTTACTTTCACAAGAAATATTGGTTTAATATTATCGCTATGATTCGTGATAATGGTATTTCCTACTACTGCAATATGGCTAGCCCTTACTATCTAGACGAAGAAGCTTTAAAATACATCGACTATGATTTAGATGTTAAAGTTTTTACAGATGGTGAGAAACGCCTCTTGGACGTCGAAGAGTATGAGCGTCATAAGCGTAAGATGAATTATCCTGATGATTTAGACTATATTTTGAAAGAGCATGTTAAGATTCTTGTTGACTGGATCAACAATGAACGAGGCCCCTTCTCAGAAGCCTATGTCAACATTTGGTACAAACGCTACGTAGAACTAAAGAATCGGTAAAGTTGTCAGAGGTCAGGAACAAAATCCTGACCTCCTTTTTTTTTTTTTTATAAGCAAAAACCTGCCTTGAGGCAGGTTTTCCTTTAAATATCTAACTTCGTAACAGTAAATTTGATGTGGGAATAATCTTTCTCGATATCCTTATCTACCATAAAGGCTGTCGCATCCTTCTTGACCTGCACCAAGTCAATATTTTGAGCTTGAGCTGCATAGACACAGCCACAGTAACATTGGCGATAAATGTCGTACTCTTCACACATTTCTACAGAGCGTTTATAACCTTGATTTTTCTTAAAATCACTGGGAAGATAGTGAGTGGTGTAAATTTTCTGCACATCAATCCCAATACTATTGATGGTTTGTGAATTTTTGTGAGGGCTGATGGTTAGGGCTGAACCAAAGTAGTCAAATCCTAAGTCCATAGCCACTTGCGCTGTCTTGTCCAGACGATAATCAAAACAGACCTTGCAACGATCCCCACCTTCAGGTTCTTCTTCCAAACCTCGAACCAGTTTACGGTATTCATTTGGTTCATAAGGAGCTTCTAGGTATTGAACATTGTTGCCAGTTCGTTCATTGAAATCACTGACAAACTTCTTGGTCACATAGGCACGCTTATGATACTCAGCTTTTGGATGAATATTTGAATTTGCAAAATAGATAGTCACATCTGCATATTTGGTCAAATACTCTAGAGTGTAAGTGCTACAGGGAGCACAACAGACGTGCATGAGAATAGTTGGTCTTTCTTCATTTTTTTCCCAAACTTGAACCATCTTTTGCATGACACGGTCATAGTTGATCTTTTGATTGGGATTCATCTTGCTTAGAATTTCTTCTACATCAATCATGCTCTTCTCCTTTTCTTCTTGTTATTTTATCACAAGAAGGCTCTTTGGGCAAATAGGGTTTCATGCTTTATTCAGTTATTAAGTCCTGATTTAATAGCTTGCCCATCCTTGTTAGACCAATTCTTAAGATAGGATAGGTTAATAGTAAGATAAGACCTAGAACTAAAAAGACAGCTACAAGATCCCAACGATCAATCAACCAACCTGTCAATGGGAAAATGACAATCATAGATAAACTAAAGAGCATAGAATTGATACTAAGCATAGTTGCTCTTACACTGGACGGTAAATAACCTTGTAAGTCATTAAAATAGATTGGTTGATAAACTGCATAGAGTGTATCGGTTAAAAGATAGACGAGAAGAAAAGCAAAGGGAGTTCCAAAAAACACCAATAGTAAGGCCAAGCCCGTTAGTGCAACAAGAGTCGGAAAAACTCGATTGCTATTCCATTTTTTACCGATTTG
>CAUUTJ010000078.1:0-3579 GCA_963548045.1 uncultured Streptococcus sp. | reverse complement strand
CCCTATCAATTCCAAACGGAGAAACTGTTTTGTACGTGTTTGCTCGAGTTTTTGAAACATTTATGGGTGTTTTTGTAGCAATTCTTGTAAATTACGATATTGATCGCTTACGAAGCATCATACAGAAAAAATAAAATAATGTCACAAGATATAACATTAACAATTGACGATTGATTTTTTTTAGACTATAATAGACAGAAAGAAGAGGAAGTGCACATGAAGGAAAAAGAATTTCGTCGCAATATGGCAGTTTTCCCCATTGGTAGTGTTATGAAGCTGACCGATCTTTCGGCGCGTCAAATTCGTTATTATGAAGATCAGGAGTTGATAAAACCTGATCGAAACGAAGGTAACCGCCGGATGTATTCTTTAAATGATATGGATCGGTTACTTGAGATTAAGGACTATATCTCTGAAGGTCTGAACATTGCTGCTATCAAGAAAAAATATGCCGAACGTGAGGCGAAAGCCAAGAAACCAGTTAGTCAAACTGAGGTGCGCCGAGCACTTCGGAATGAAGTTCTTCAACAAAGTCGCTTTGCTTCTCAACAATCACCTTTTGGTCGCGGTTAGGCAACCGCTAGTCGTCATATATAAGGAGAAAAAACCATGCCAATCACAGCTGCAGATATTCGTCGTGAAGTTAAGGAAAAAAATGTAACCTTTATCCGCCTCATGTTTTCAGATATTTTGGGAACAATGAAAAACGTCGAAATTCCTGCTACAGATGAACAACTAGACAAGGTCTTGTCAAACAAGGCTATGTTTGATGGATCTTCTATTGAAGGGTTTGTTCGTATCAATGAATCAGATATGTACTTGTACCCTGACCTGGACACATGGACTGTCTTCCCTTGGGGAGATGAGAACGGTAGTGTCGCAGGATTGATCTGTGATGTCTATACAACAGAAGGAGAGCCATTTGCTGGAGATCCTCGAAGCAACCTTAAACGAGCTCTTCATCACATGGAAAAAGTAGGATTCAAATCTTTCAACCTTGGTCCAGAACCAGAATTCTTCCTATTTAAGCTTGATGAGAATGGAGACCCAACTCTCGAGGTGAATGACAAGGGTGGTTACTTTGATTTGGCGCCTACAGACCTTGCCGATAATACCCGTCGTGAGATTGTAAATGTCTTGACTAAAATGGGATTTGAAGTAGAAGCCAGTCACCACGAAGTTGCCGTAGGTCAACATGAGATTGACTTTAAGTATGATGAAGTTCTTCGTGCTTGTGACAAGATTCAAATCTTTAAACTTGTTGTAAAGACAATTGCGCGTAAACATGGTTTGTATGCAACCTTTATGGCTAAACCTAAATTTGGTATCGCTGGTTCAGGAATGCACTGCAATATGTCCTTGTTTGATGATGAAGGGAACAACGCTTTCTTTGATCCAAATGATCCAAAAGGAATGCAATTGTCAGAAACTGCTTATCACTTCCTTGGTGGTTTGATCAAGCACGCCTACAACTATACAGCTATTATGAACCCAACAGTTAACTCATACAAACGTTTGGTTCCAGGGTATGAAGCGCCTGTTTACATCGCTTGGGCTGGTCGTAACCGTTCTCCGTTGGTGCGCGTTCCTGCTACTCGTGGAATGGGAACTCGTTTGGAATTGCGCTCAGTAGACCCAATGGCAAACCCATATATCGCTATGGCTGTTCTTTTGGAAGTTGGTTTGCACGGTATTGAAAACAAAATCGAAGCACCAGCGCCAATCGAAGAAAACATCTATATCATGACTGCAGAAGAGCGTAAAGAGGCTGGCATTACTGACCTTCCATCAACTCTTCACAACGCTTTGAAGGCTATGACAGAAGACGAAGTGGTTAAAGCAGCTCTAGGCGAACACATCTACACTAGCTTCCTTGAAGCCAAACGAATTGAATGGGCAAGCTATGCAACCTTCGTTTCACAATGGGAAATTGATAACTACCTAGATCTATACTAATGATAAATCAGAAAGATTGTCCGTGAGGGCGATCTTTTTTTCTTGCATTTTATATCGAGGTGTGATATATTTTATATAACGAGGTGCGATATATCGAACTGAATAGGAGGTCTGATTAAATGGAATTAACAGATAAGATTAGGCGGGTTTACCTTCCCATGACTGAAACGGGTTTTTATATTCTGTTCTGTCTGCAAAAGGAGAACCATGGTTATGGTATTACACAAAAGGTCAAAGAGATGACAGATTCGCAAGTATCAATTAGTCCTGGAACTATGTATGGAACCCTATCGAAGATGGAAAAGGATGGTTTGGTTTCCTTTGTTCGAGAAGAGGAAAAACGAAAAATCTATCAGATAACAGACTTGGGTCGAAAAGTTTTAGAGATTGAGTTGAAACGTATTGAGCGGCTCTATAGAAACAGTCGGGAGGAGCTTTGATGGAAAAGAAAGTTGTTTATAGAATTGCTACCATTGCGGATTATGATAGAGAGGCTCTCTATCTCGGAAAAATGCATGCTCAGGGCTGGAAACTTAAGGAAGTAAGTTATTCTAACTTAGTAGTTGCGGTTAAGTATACTTTTGAAAAGTGCCAACCGGAGCAGGTGGTTTATCAGTTAGACTTTTATCCTATGAAAAAGTCAGAGAGAGCTTCCTATTTACAACTGTTTAAAGATTGTGGCTGGGAGCATATTACAGGATTTAATGGTTTTTCCTATTTTAGAAAACCTTATTCTCAAATTGAATCGGATGCCGAGTTTGAAATTTATAACGACGCGGCTGGGAAGTTAGCTGTGGTCAAGCGCATTTTAACAATGCGGATGCTTCCTGTCTTGCTTCTCTTTTCAGTACTACTACCGGTTTTCTCAAAGTTACTCAGTGGAAGAAGTTATTTCAGTTGGGGAATGTTTTTGATTGTTATCATAGACTGTACTTTATTGATAGTTTTCGCGATTCAGATTTCTTATATTTTTTGGAGATTGTTTCAAAAGTGGAAAGAATTATCTGATAAATAAAACCATTTTGGAGGTTAGACAATGAATAGCAAAGTACAATTTCGAATGTTTACCATTTTTGATTTGGATAAGGTAGAAGATTATTTGCATGAGATGCATTTGAAAGGTTGGAAATTTAAATCGAATCGTTTTGGCTTTTTCTATTTTGAACAATGCCGACCAGATGATATAATTTACCGTGTGTGGAATACTAGCTACCTTAGAAAAAATGAGGTAGATTTACAAAGTATTAAGGATAGAGGATGGGAATTTGTGGAAAATTGTTCTTATACTGTTTTTCGAAAAGCAACTTGTGATGTAGATTTAAATGATCAATCTTTCATGGACAATCGTCTTCAATGGGCTGATGTGAAATCTAGACTTCGTACATCTACAGTTTCTATCTCTGGCGGTCTAGTTATTTGTATGAGCTTGTTTCGTGAAAGTCTCTCTCAATCGTTCTTCCTTATTTTTGCCCTTTATGCCCTCATGATTTCCTATCTAATCTATAGTTTTTACAGACTTAAAAAGAAATATCTTGTGAATGTAAGATGATTTTTTAGGTCCTCAGACCGATTTTTAGCACTCTTGACAAAAGAGTGCTAATTTTTTGAGTTTTTGTCTTGACA
>CAUUTJ010000077.1:0-3608 GCA_963548045.1 uncultured Streptococcus sp. | reverse complement strand
TCTTAATAGTATACACTAGAATTATTACAAAATCAGTTAATTTGTATTGCAATTTATTGGCAAATATCCCTCCGCCTGAAAACAACGCAAACGCTTGATTCCCAAACATCTACACAAGTCCTCTTTAACTAGTATTTATCATTTCTGTTACAAAATTCAAAATAAAAATATTATTCCATAACAAATGAAATTCCCATAGTACGATAAAAAGGGAGGAACGATATTTTCCTCCCTTTACGCTAGTAAGACGATTAGGTAGACCGCAATATAGCGGCTACCGTCCAATGATTCGGTGCTTTAGAACCAATCATGGGTATCAGGTTACGACAGAAAATAAAGAAGGCCGATATGTACTGACCCCAAAAAGTTAGACAAATAATTTAAGTCAAGGATTTAGTTCTGTATTGTACAGGACTAAGTCCTTTTAGTTTTACCTTAATTCGTTTGTTGTTGTAATAATCAATATATTCTACAATAGCTTGTTCCAATTGGTTAAGCGATTTAAATGTATTCTCGTAACCATAAAATATTTCTGATTTCAAAATGCCAAAGAAAGATTCCATCATGCCGTTGTTTGGGCTGTTACCTTTACGTGACATGGAAGGGTGAATACCCTTATTCTCTAAAAACCTGTGATAAAAATCATGTTGATATTGCCAACCTTGGTCGCTGTGGAGAATTGTATTTTCGTAATGTTCCTCTGTGAAGGCCTGGTCTAACATAGCTTTCACTTGTTCTAAATTCGGTGAAGTAGAAAGTTTATAAGCGATAATTTCGCTGTTAAAGCCATCTAAAACTGGAGACAAATAAAGCTTTTGAGTACTTGCTGGAATGGCAAATTCTGTCACATCTGTATAGCACTTTTCCATTGGCTTGGACGCTTCAAACTGGCGCTGAATAAGGTTGTCTGCTTTCTTGCCAACTTCTCCTTGGTATGAAGAATACTTCCGTTTACGACGAATTCGAGCACTTAAACTAAGGACCTTCATCAGACGTTGGACCTTCTTATGATTGACTACATAACCACGATTTCTCAATTCTAGAGTCATTCGACGATAACCGTAATTCCCCTTATGTTCATTATAAATGGCTTGTATTTCCACTTTGATAACTTGATCTTTATCTACTTGATTTAGCTGCTTTAAGTGGTAATAATAGGTTGAACGAGCAAGCTTGATAATGTTTAGAAGGACATCTAAAGGAAACTCCGTTACTAATCCTTGAACAATTTCTGTTTTTCTTCTTGCTCTTTTTCTTCCTTCAATTGGAATTCTCTAAACTTTTTTAGAATGGCATTCTCCGCTCTCAGGTACTCGTTTTCTGCTTGAAGACGTTCTAACTCTGTCATCTCTTCTGGCTTTTTCTTTGGTTTACGTCCCATTTTAGGTGGTCTCCCTCGGATTTTCTCAACAATAGTATACCCGTTTTTCTTATATTGTGCGAGCCAATTAGTAAGTATTGCTTAGTTGGGAATACCATAATCAATACAAACACTTCTTCGTGAGCGACCATGAAGCAGAACTTTTTCAATCATTTCTTGTTTCAATTCTGGAGAGTAATAATGATTCTTCTTTTTTCTAACAACTTCTATTCCATAACGGTCGATTAAACTCATCATGTACTTAAGACTAGAAACACTTACCCCGTATCTATTGGAAAGCCATTTGAAGCTTTTCCCTTGCTTTCTAAGTTCATAGATCTGAACCTTATCCTCATATGTTAATTTCATGATAAAAACACCCCAAAAGTTAGATTTTTTCTGTCTAACTTTTGGGGTGCAGTTCAATAATGCCTTCTTTATTTTACATAGGTTACGACGTGAAAAGGGAGGAACGATACTTTCCGGCTCTATAATATTTGTAGTGGGTAAATCCCCTATAGATATTATGGAGCCAATTTTGTTGTAGAAAAAAATCCCATAAGACCTATAATGAAAAGCGACCAAACCATCATTAGAAAGAATCATATGGAACAATTACATTTTATCACAAAACTACTTGATATCAAAGATCCAAACATCAAGATTGTAGATATCATCAATAGGGATACCCACAAAGAAATCATCGCTAAACTGGATTATGAGACTCCATCTTGTTCTGATTGTGGAAGTCTGATGAAGAAATATGATTTTCAAAATCCTTCTAAGATTCCTTATCTTGAAACGACTGGTATGCCTACCAGAATACTTCTGAAAAAGCGTCGATTCAAGTGCTATCAGTGCTCGAAAATGATGGTAGCAGAGACTTATCTCGTCAAGAAAAATCACCAAATCCCTCGTATCATCCACCAAAAGATTGCTCAAAAATTGATTGAGAAAGTCCCTATGACGACTATCCCCGAAAGTTTATCTGTCTCTACTTCGACAGTCATTCGTCAGTTAAATAAATTCAAATTTAAGACTGACCTTAACTACCTTCCAGAACACATGAGCTGGGATGAGTACAGCTTCAAGAAAGGTAAGATGAGCTTCATTGCACAGGATTACGATACAAGAAAGATCGTAGCTATCCTAGATGGACGGACTCAAGCAATTATTCGAAATCATTTCCTTCTGTATTCTAGACAGGTGAGAAGTCGCGTGAAAGTTATTACCATGGACATGTTTAGCCCCTACTACGATATTACCAGAAAACTTCGCTTTCGAATTTCTAGGCTCAGGCTGAAACAGTCCCCCAGACTGTTTCACTCCCTAACGCTAAAATCATTCTAGATCGCTTTCACATTGTCCAGCATCTCAGTCGAGCTATGAACCGCGTACGCATCCAAATTATGAATCAGTTTGATCGAAAATCACACGAATACAAGGCATTGAAACGTTACTGGAAACTCATTCAACAAGATAGCTATACACTTAGCAGAAAACGATTTTATCGTCCGACATTTCGGTCTCATTTGACCAATAAAGAGATTCTCGAAAAACTTCTCTCTTACTCTCAAGATCTCAGAGATCACTATGAACTCTATCAACTCTTACTGTTTCATTTCCAAGAGAAGAATGCTAACTATTTCTTTGAATTGATCACAGAGACTATTTCTTCTGTGAATCCTATCTTCCAGACTATTTTTAGGACCTTTTTGAGAGATCAGGATAAGATCATTAATGCACTGGAACTTCCCTACTCAAACGCAAAACTTGAAGCCACAAATAACCTCATCAAAGTCATCAAGAGAAATGCTTTCGGCTTCCGCAACTTTGAAAACTTTAAAACTAGAATTCTCATCGCTTTGAACATCGAAAAGGAGAGAACCAATTTGGTCCTCTCCAGGTGTTAGCTTTTATTCAACCCACTACAGTTGACAAAGAGCCCAAAAAGGCCCCACTCCTTAGAGCGAAGCCTCCTTGTGGAAAACTAAACTAATCACGATACTAGTTCGAATCAGTAGTTTCAACTACTTGTTTAGTCTTCGTTTTTCTTGCGTCTTGCAAGGCCAGCCAGTCCAACCAAACCAAGAGCAGCGCCTAACAATGCAGCAGAAGCTGATTGTTCTTCACCAGTTTCAGGAAGCGCTGGAGCTTGTGGTGCCACAGGAGCTTCTGGTTTCTCTGGAGTTACTGGTTTCTCTGGAGTTACTGGTTTCTCTGGAGTTACTGGTTTCTCTGGAGTTAC
>CAUUTJ010000076.1:0-3901 GCA_963548045.1 uncultured Streptococcus sp. | reverse complement strand
GTAGCAGACCGTGTTCAAACACAAAAATTGGATGCCCGAAAGGTTCACGAGTTTTTTGGTAAGGATCAATTTGATAAGATTCTTGTTGATGCCCCTTGCTCAGGGATTGGTCTATTGCGTCGGAAACCAGATATCAAATACAACAAAGACACTGCTGATTTCGCGTCATTACAGGAAATTCAGTTGGAAATATTAGGTAGTGTTTGTCAAACACTACGTAAAGGTGGTATAATAACTTATAGTACCTGTACTATTGTCTCTGAAGAGAACTTTCAAGTTGTTCAAGCATTTTTAGAAAGTCATCCAGAGTTCGAGCAGGTTAAACTAGAACACGAATGTAAGGATATCCTGAAAGATGGCTGCATCCTCATTACTCCAGAATTGTATGGAAGTGATGGATTCTTTATTAGCCAATTTCGTAAGATATCCAATTAGGAAGGAACTGACACAATGGAGATTTCATTATTAACAGATGTGGGTCAGAAACGTACAAATAATCAAGACTATGTCAATCTTTTTGTCAACCGTGCCGGTCGTACGATGATTATCTTGGCTGACGGGATGGGAGGACACCGAGCAGGTAATATTGCCAGTGAGATGGCAGTAACAGATTTAGGTGTAGCCTGGGTTGATACTCATATCGATACCGTAAATGAAGTTCGTGAATGGTTTGCAGAACATCTAGAAATCGAAAATCAAAAAATTTATCAAATGGGGCGTGATGATGCTTACAAGGGAATGGGAACAACTTTAGAAGCCCTTGCAATTATTGATAATCAAGCTATTTATGCCCACATTGGAGATTCTCGTATCGGCTTGATTCGTGGTGAAGAATACCATCAATTAACGAGTGATCATTCTTTGGTGAATGAATTGCTTAAGGCAGGTCAATTAACACCTGAAGAAGCTGAAGCACATCCACAAAAGAATATCATCACCCAGTCTATTGGACAAAAAGATGAGATTCAACCAGATTTAGGGATTGTAAGTTTGGAACCGGGTGATTATCTTGTTATGAATAGTGATGGTCTAACTAACATGATTTCAGGTAGCGAAATCTATGACATCGTGACAAGTGATATCTCACTTGACGACAAGGCGGCAACTTTAGTACGTTTTGCAAACAATGCCGGAGGGCTTGATAACATTACTGTTGCTTTGATTGCGATTGAGGAGGAATCAGAATGATCCAGATCGGCAAGATATTTGCCGGACGATATCGGATTATCAAACAAATTGGCCGCGGAGGGATGGCAGATGTCTACCTGGCCAAAGATTTGATTCTGGATGGGGAAGAAGTTGCTGTAAAGGTTTTAAGAACCAACTACCAGACTGACCCAATCGCTGTTGCACGTTTTCAGCGTGAAGCGCGTGCGATGGCAGATCTAGATCATCCTCATATCGTTCGAATTACAGATATCGGTGAAGAAGATGGTCAACAGTACTTAGCTATGGAATATGTAGCTGGTCTTGACCTCAAACGCTATATCAAAGAACACTATCCTCTATCAAACGAGGAAGCAGTTCGTATCATGGGGCAGATTCTCTTGGCTATGCGTTTGGCGCATGCAAAGGGGATTGTTCACCGTGATTTGAAACCTCAAAATATTCTCTTGACTCCTGATGGTACTGCGAAAGTTACAGACTTTGGGATTGCAGTAGCCTTCGCAGAAACCAGTTTGACACAGACCAACTCTATGTTGGGTTCTGTCCACTATCTATCACCTGAGCAGGCGCGTGGTTCTAAGGCAACTATTCAGAGTGATATTTATGCGATGGGAATTATTTTCTTTGAAATGTTGACCGGTCATATTCCATATGATGGAGATAGTGCTGTTACGATTGCACTTCAGCATTTCCAAAAACCACTTCCTTCGGTCATTGCAGAAAACCCATCAGTACCACAATCCTTGGAAAACGTTGTTATAAAAGCGACAGCTAAAAAGTTGACAGACCGTTATCAAACTGTCTCAGAGATGTATGTTGACTTATTGAGCAGTCTTTCTTATAACCGTCGAAATGAACCAAAGCTGGTATTTGAAGATACAAGTAAAGTTGACACAAAAACCTTACCGAAAATTTCACAATCTACTTTAACAGCGATTCCTAAAGTGCAACCAAAGGAAGAAAGTCCTCAGAGCCAAAAGCCGACTCAAAAGGCAACTAGTAAAGAAACTGTTGCAAAACCAGTCAAGAAACGTCGTTTTAAAGCGAGGTATTTGGTGCTTTTGGCTAGCTTTATACTTGTTTTGGCTTCTCTCTTTTGGATAGTATCCAAAACACCAGCAACTGTTGAAATTCCAAATGTTGCAGGACAAACTGTAGCAGATGCTAAGGAAAAACTTAAAAAAGCTAATTTTGAAATTGGCGAGGAAAAGTCTGAAGCTAGTGATACGGTAGAAGAAGGCCGAGTGATTCGAACGGATCCAGATGCTGGTTCGTCTCGTAAAGAAGGTATTAAAGTCAATCTCATTATCTCTTCAGGTCAGCAATCATTTAAGATTGGAAATTATATTGGACGCAATTCTACAGACGTTATTGCAGAGTTGAAAGGGAAAAAAGTTCCTGAAAATCTTATCAAGGTTGTAGAAGAAGAATCAAGTGAGACAGAGGCAGGACTTGTTATGAGACAGAGTCTGCCAGAAGGAACCACTTATGATCTTAGTAAGGCGACAGAGATTACCTTGACAGTAGCCAAGAAGGTAACTAGCGTTCCTATGCCAAGTTATATTGGATCAAGCCTTGAATTTACCAAGAATAACTTGATTCAGATAGTCGGTGTTAAAGAGGCGAATATTGAAGTGGTAGAGGTTTCTACAGCACCAGAAGGGACTATTGAGGATACTGTGGTTAGTCAAAGTCCAAAACCAGGTGAAGGTGTAGATTTGAATACAACTCGTATCAAAATTTCTATCTACAAACCGAAAACTACAACAACGACAACAAATCCTTCACAAGGAAATCCATATCGTGGAGAGACATCACCACAGATTAGAGAACCTCAAACTACGACAGCACCGTCATCTCCGTCATCGAATAATCAGTCGGAGAACCATAATGGTGATAACTAATCAATCTTTGTCACAGTTTTTGTGACAAAGATTTTTTTTCCTTAAAATTTATGATAAAATAAAAGGAGTTTAAAAAGGAGGGGAACATGGACGAATCAAAAAAACTGAATGCAGTCATTGATGTCATTATGTTAGCAGGTACAATTCTGCTTCGCAATGGTTCTGAAATCTATCGTGTCGAAGACACCATGATTCGAATTGCTCATTCACAAGGCATCATGGATTGTAATGTTTTGGCCATGCCTGCAGCTATTTTTTTCTCCATTGAAAATACAAATATCTCTCGAATGAAACGAGTAACCTCCTCTGCTTATAATATTGAGAAGGTGTGTGATGTCAACCAGATTTCACGGCAGCTTGTATCAGGACAGCTTGATTTGGAGACAGCCTTTATTCAACTTAAGCAATTAAATGCTAAGGCATCTCCCTACACCAATATTCAGCTAACTGCTGCAGCGACCCTTAGTGCTCCTTTCTTTTCAATCATGTTTGGTGGGAATGTCTACGATGCCATTGGTGCAGGAGTGGCAACCATATTTGCTTTCACCTGTTCTCTTTACGTAGAAAAATTTATCCGTATTCCCTTTATGACAGCTTTTGCTGGTGCCCTTGTCTTTGGTTTGATTGCACAATTTTGGGCGCGCTATTCTGGTTTACCGTCTACAGCTGATTTGGTCATTGCAGGTGCGGTCATGCCTTTTGTCCCGGGAATTGCTCTGACCAATGCTGTTCGAGATATTATGACCAATCACATTAACTCTGGTATGAGCAAGATGTTTGAATCCTTGCTGGTTACCCTTGCCTTAGGGGCAGGCACCTCTGTCGCCCTC
>CAUUTJ010000075.1:0-3955 GCA_963548045.1 uncultured Streptococcus sp. | reverse complement strand
GTGGTAAAAGACTATGAACAGACAACAATTTATTATCATGGCCTTATTTACTGCTGCTGAGACTTATTTCTTTAATGAATCCATCATGGAGCAACGGTATATCGTGGCCTTGCTTTGGGCTATTTTGATCCTAAGAAATTTTCGCGTGAGTTATATCATGGGTAAAATTGTGAGCGCTATAGATGATCATTTTCAAGGGAAGAAGTAGCTCCTAGCTTCTAGACAAAATCAAAGCCTTTTAGGCTTTTTTTTGTTATACTATTAAAGTATATTTATTGACATTTTACTGTATTTTCTAAGACTTTAAAAAGTTGAATTTTAGTGGGTACTGTAAAAAGGATTGAAAAGAAAGGAACTATCATGTCAGTATTAGAGATCAAAGATCTTCACGTTGAAATTGAAGGAAAAGAAATTTTAAAAGGAGTCAACCTGACTCTTAAAACAGGGGAAATTGCAGCTATCATGGGACCAAATGGTACCGGTAAGTCTACTCTTTCAGCTGCAATTATGGGAAACCCGAACTATGAAGTCACTAAAGGTGAAGTCTTGTTTGACGGTGTAAATATCCTTGAATTGGAAGTGGATGAGCGTGCGCGCATGGGACTTTTCCTTGCTATGCAATACCCATCAGAAATTCCTGGAATCACAAATGCTGAATTTCTTCGTGCAGCCATGAATGCTGGTAAAGAAGATGACGAAAAGATTTCAGTTCGAGAGTTCATCACTAAATTGGATGAAAAAATGGAATTGCTCAACATGAAAGAAGAAATGGCAGAGCGTTACCTCAACGAAGGTTTCTCAGGTGGTGAGAAAAAACGTAACGAAATTCTTCAACTTTTGATGTTGGAACCAACTTTTGCCCTCTTGGATGAGATTGACTCAGGTCTTGATATTGATGCTCTTAAAGTTGTCTCTAAAGGTGTGAATGCTATGCGTGGTGAAGGTTTTGGTGCTATGATCATTACTCACTACCAACGTCTCTTGAACTATATCACTCCAGATGTAGTACACGTTATGATGGAAGGTCGTGTTGTACTTTCTGGTGGTCCAGAATTGGCTGCACGTTTGGAACGTGAAGGATACGCAAAATTAGCTGAAGAACTTGGCTATGACTACAAGGAAGAATTGTAATTCCCTCGTATCTTTTAGGAGAAGTAAATGACTAAAGAAACTATTAAACTTTTTTCAGAAATGCATGCTGAACCAAGCTGGTTGGCTGACCTCCGTCAAAAATCTTTTGATAAGATTGAGAGTTTAGAATTACCAGTTATTGAGCGTGTTAAATTTCACCGTTGGAATCTTGGTGATGGAACTATTACAGAAAGTGAACCGTCAGCAAATGTTCCTGATTTCACTGCTTTAGACAATCACTTGAAGTTGGTGCAAGTAGGAACCCAAACTGTTTTCGAACAAATTCCAGTTGAGTTGGCCGAACAAGGAGTGGTCTTTACAGACTTCCATTCAGCTTTAGAAGAAATCCCAGAACTTGTAGAAGAATTCTTCATGTCATCTGTTAAGTACGATGATGACAAGTTGGCAGCTTATCACACTGCTTACTTTAACAGTGGTGCGATTCTCTACATTCCTGATAATGTTGAGATTGCTGAACCAATCGAAGGAATTTTCTATCAAGATAGCGATAGCGATGTGCCATTTAACAAACATATCCTCATTATCGCTGGTAAGAATAGTAAGATTAGCTACCTTGAACGATTAGAGTCTCGTGGTGGAGGTAGTGCCAAAGCAACTGCTAATATCACAGTAGAAGTGATTGCTCGTTCAGGCGCGCAAGTGAAGTTTGCGGCGATTGACCGTCTAGGTGAGAACGTCACAGCCTACATTAGCCGCCGTGGTAAATTGGGCAACGATGCAAGTATTGACTGGGCTATCGGTGTCATGAACGAAGGAAATGTTGTTGCAGACTTTGATAGTGATTTGATTGGAAATGGTAGCCATGCAGACCTTAAGGTTGTTGCTCTTTCAAGTGGTCGTCAGGTACAAGGAATTGATACTCGAGTGACTAACTATGGTTGCAACTCTATCGGTAATATCCTTCAACATGGGGTTATCCTTGAAAAAGCAACCTTGACCTTCAATGGTATTGGCCACATCATCAAGGGTGCCAAAGGAGCAGACGCTCAACAAGAGAGCCGAGTTCTTATGCTTTCAGACCAAGCTCGTTCAGATGCCAACCCAATTCTTTTGATTGACGAAAATGATGTTACTGCAGGACACGCAGCCTCTATCGGTCAAGTAGATCCAGAAGATATGTACTACCTCATGAGTCGTGGCTTGGATCAAGCAACTGCAGAACGCTTGGTTGTTCGTGGATTCCTTGGATCCGTTATCGTTGAGATTCCAGTCAAAGAAGTTCGTGATGAAATGATTGCAACTATCGAAGAAAAATTGTCAAAACGCTAAGGGGAAGCCTATGTTAGATGTAGAAGTGATTCGCAAGGATTTTCCGATTTTAGACCAGATTGTCAATGACGAACCTCTGGTTTATCTGGATAATGCTGCGACGACACAAAAACCACTAGCAGTTCTGGAAGCCATTAATCGCTACTATAAGCAGGATAATGCCAATGTTCACCGTGGGGTTCATACTTTGGCAGAACGAGCAACAGCATCCTACGAAGCTGCTCGTGAAACCATTCGTAAGTTCATCAATGCGGGTTCGACAAAGGAAGTCCTCTTTACCAGAGGTACCACAACTAGTCTCAACTGGGTGGCACGCTTCGCTGAGGAAGTCTTGACTGAGGGAGACCAGGTCTTGATTTCAGTCATGGAACACCATTCCAATATTATCCCATGGCAGGAAGCTTGTCGCAAGACCGGAGCTGAGCTTGTTTATGTCTATCTCAAAGATGGCGCTCTTGATATGGATGACCTTCGGGTTAAATTGACGGACAAGGTTAAGTTTGTTTCGCTAGCCCATGCATCAAACGTTCTTGGAGTAGTTAATCCAATCAAAGAAATCACGCAAATGGCTCATAAAGTTGGTGCTATTATGGTTGTAGATGGTGCTCAGTCTACACCTCATATGAAGATTGATGTCCAGGACTTGGATGTAGACTTCTTTGCCTTCTCAGGTCACAAGATGGCTGGTCCGACAGGCATCGGTGTTCTTTATGGCAAAGAAAAGTATTTGGAACAAATGTCACCAGTTGAATTTGGTGGCGAGATGATTGATTTTGTTTATGAACAATCTGCAAGCTGGAAGGAATTGCCTTGGAAATTTGAGGCTGGAACTCCTAATATGGCAGGTGCGATTGGCCTTGCGGCTGCAGTCGATTACCTAGAAAACATTGGTATGGATGCCATTGAAGCTCATGAACAAGAATTGATTGCATATGTCTTTCCAAAATTGCAGTCAATTGAGGGATTGACTATTTACGGTTCGCAAGATTTGGCTCAACGTTCAGGTGTCATTGCCTTTAATCTAGGTGATCTTCATCCTCACGACCTTGCGACAGCTCTGGATTATGAAGGAGTAGCAGTTCGTGCCGGTCACCATTGCGCTCAACCTTTGCTTCAATATATGGATGTACCAGCAACAGCTCGTGCAAGTTTTTATATCTACAATACCAAGGCAGATTGCGACAAGTTAGTCGATGCCTTACAAAAGACAAAGGAGTTTTTCAATGGCACTTTCTAAACTAGATAGCCTTTATATGGCAGTGGTAGCGGACCATTCGAAAAATCCCCATCACCAAGGGAGGTTGGAAGATGCTGAACAAATTAGCCTTAACAATCCGACCTGTGGTGATGTCATCAACCTCTCTGTTAAGTTTGATGCAGATGATCGTTTGGAAGATATCGCTTTTCTAAACTCTGGTTGTACGATTTCAACTGCCTCTGCTAGTATGATGACAGATGCAGTCTTAGGAAAGACCAAGCAAGAAATCCTAGAGCTTGCAACCATCTTTTCTGAAATGGTTCAAGGTCAAAAGGA
>CAUUTJ010000074.1:0-4271 GCA_963548045.1 uncultured Streptococcus sp. | reverse complement strand
CTTTTGAAAAGGAACGTGCCGTGCTGGAGTGCTTGAGTCAGCAGGCTTCTTTTGCGATTACAGTCACGCGCTTCGCACAAATGGCTCGTTATTTGGTTTTAAACGATATACCCGCGAAGTCAAGTCTCGATGATATTGGTCTTGGGATGGCTTTTTATAAATGTTTGTCTGAGATAGATGCTAAGGATTTGCGTGTTTACGGGGCTATTAAGCAAGATCCGCAATTCATCCAGCAACTAATTGAGATTTATCACGAAATGACAACTGCTAAGATGAGCTTTTTGGATATAGAAAGTCTTTCAGATGCTGATAAACGCTCTGATTTACTTATGATTTTTGAAAACATCACAACTTATCTGAATCAAGGACAAGTTTCGCAAGGAAGTCCATTATCCTATCTGATTGATGCTATCGAAGAAAACAAGGTTAGTAGTGATTTTAGTAAGATTGCCCTAGTTATTGAAGGTTTTACTCGCTTCTCTTCAGAAGAAGAACACCTAGTGGATTTGCTTCATCGTAAGGGTGTTGAGATTATCATTGGTGTGTATGCGACTAAGAAAGCCTACAATAGCCCTTTTAGTGAAGGGAATCTCTATCAAGCTAGTGTTGAATTTCTACGTCATTTAGCCTTTAAATATCAGACCAAGGCCGAAGATGCATGTCAAGAACACGGAAATCTTGATGCCTTTGCTAAAGCGTCAAAACTACTTGAAAGTGCTTATGATTATTCTGAAATTAATTTAGACGTGAATGACGAAGATAGACAAGATTTACAAATCTGGTCTTGTCTGACACAAAAAGAAGAGCTGGAGCTAGTTGCTCGCAGCATTCGCCAGAAATTGCACCAAGAGCAAGAACTTAGCTATAAAAATTTTCGTATTCTACTAGGAGATGTAGAGTCCTATAAACTGTCCCTGCAGACAATATTTAATCAGTATCAGATTCCATTTTATTTGGGAAAGAGTGAGTCTATGGCTCATCATCCATTGACTCAATTTGTAGAATCCATTGGACGTTTGAAACGATACAATTTTCGTCAGGAAGATTTGATTAATCTGCTACGTACTGGCTTATATACCGACCTTAGTCAAGAGGAAATCGATAGCTTTGAGCAATATCTTTGTTATCTAGGAATTGATGGGCCCTCTAGTTTTAAACAAGAATTTACAAAGTCACATCACGGAAAGTTTGAACTAGAAAAATTAAATGAACTTCGACTTCGTATCATTACACCTTTAGAAAATTTACTAGGAAGTCGCAAACAAAAGGCTGAAAATATCCTTGCAAAATGGAAGAACTTTTTGAAGGATTCTTTTGTGACCAAGCAGTTACAAGTCTTAACAGAAACATTGGAGGTATCTGAACAAGAAAGACAAGAAGAAGTCTGGAAGGCTTTTTGCCATGTCATGGAGCAATTTGCAACCGTATTTGGAGATTCACTGGTTAGTTTAGATGATTTCTTATCTTTACTTCATTCTGGGATGTCCTTGACGAACTATCGCACAATCCCAGCAACAGTAGATACAGTCCTGGTGCAAAGTTATGATTTGATTGCACCGTTAACATCTGATTATATCTATGCGCTTGGTTTGAGTCAGAACAACCTGCCAAAAATTACTCAAAATAACAGTTTGTTGAGTGATGAAGAAAGAGAAACCTTGAACCAAGTGACTCAAGAAGGTTCTAAATTGATGATTGCTAGCCAGGAAAATCTTAAAAAGAATCGTTATACTATGCTTTCTCTGGTTAACTCTGCTCGAAAACAGTTAGTTCTGTCAGCTCCAAGTTTATTTAATGAAGACGAGAGTGAAGAGTCAATTTATTTGAAGGAATTGCAAAACTTAGGTTTTATTAAAATCGAAAAAAGAATCGACAGAAAAAATCTATCGAAAGATGATATTGGTTCTTATCACAGTCTTTTGTCTAGTCTCGTTGCCTATCATCAACAAAGCGAATCCACTTCAAGTGTTGAAGACTTAACTTTTATAAAAGTTCTGGCTCGTGTGATGGGTAAAAAGTTGGAAGGCAAAGGTTTGGAAAATCCCGCCCTATCTACCAGTCCACGCAGTAAGACTTTAGCAGTAGATACTTTAGATGCCTTGTATCCTCAAAATCAAGATTTTTATCTATCAACTTCGGGATTAACTGAGTTTTATCGAAATGAATATAGTTATTATCTTCGTTATGTCTTAGGTTTGCAGGAAGAATTGCGTCTCCGTCCTGATGCACGAAGTCACGGGAATTTCTTACATCGTATTTTTGAACGAGCAATGAAACTTCCATCTAATGAATCCTTTGACCGTCGTTTAGAACAAGCCATTTCTGAAACTAGTCAAGAAAGAGACTTTCAAGCTATTTATCAAGAAAGTTTAGAATCACAATTTGCTAAGGAAGTTCTCTTAGATGTGGCACGTGCTACTGGACATATTCTTCGTCACAATGCTGATGTCGAAACAATTCAAGAGGAGGCTGTTTTTGGTGGCAAGGAACAAGTTTTTGTACAGTTGGATAATGGTCGTAATATTTATGTTCGTGGGAAGGTCGATCGTATTGACCGTTTGAAAACATCAGATGCTATTGGTGTTGTAGACTACAAATCTTCTCTAACTCAATTTAACTTTCCTCTCTTTTTTAACGGTCTTAACTCACAATTGCCAACATACTTGGCTGCTCTTAAGAAAGAAGGGAATAGAGACTTCTTTGGTGCTATGTACTTAGAAATGTCTGAACCAACTCAGTCATTACAAACTGTTAAAACTCTTTCAAAGGCAGTAACTGAAACCAATAAGAGCATGAAATACCAAGGCCTCTTTCTCGAAAAAGAGATGCAACACCTTGGAGAGTTTTACAATAAAAACAAGACGTATCAGTTATCTGATGAAGAATTCCAATTATTACTAGACTATAATGCCCTTATCTACAAAAAGGCAGCAGAGAAGATTTTATCTGGTCAATTTGCTATCAATCCATATACAGAAAACGGTAGAAGCATTGCGCCCTATGTTCAGCAATATCAGTCTATTACAGGTTTTGAAGCTAATTATCATCTAGGTCAGGCTAGATTGTTAGATAAGATAGCTAAGAGCAATGACAAGGAAGCATGGTTTAATAAAATCAGAGAGGAGTTGGAGCGATGAAATTTTTATCTCAAGAAGAGATTAAAGAGTTACAAGTAGCAGAAGCTCAGTCTAACAAGAAACCTAAGAAAACGGCTGAACAAATTCAAGCAATCTATAGTTCTGGTCAAAATATTTTAGTCTCAGCCTCAGCTGGTTCAGGTAAAACTTTTGTCATGGCTGAACGTATTCTTGACCAACTAGCGCGTGGTGTAGAAATTCGCCAACTCTTTATCTCTACCTTTACCGTTAAGGCAGCAACCGAGTTAAAAGAACGCTTGGAAAAGAAAATCAGCCAACAGATCCAAGAAACGAAAGATGTGGAACTAAAAAAACATCTAGGTAGACAATTAGCTGATTTACCCAATGCTGCAATTGGAACCATGGACTCATTTACCCAGAAGTTCCTGGCTAAGCACGGCTACCTCCTTGATCTTGCTCCAAACTTTCGTATCCTTCAGAATGAAAGTGAACAACTTCTCTTAAAAAATGAGGTTTTTCAACAAGTTTTTGAAAGTCATTACCAAGGCCAGGATAAAGATAATTTTAGTCTATTGGTCAAGAACTTCGCAGGTAGGAGTAAAGATGCGCGTGGACTGCGTAAACAGGTCTATATGATTTATGAATTTTTGCAGTCCACTAGCAATCCTCAGGCTTGGCTAGAGGAATCTTTCCTAAAAGGTTTTGAAAAGGCTGATTTTACAGTTGCTAAAGAAAACATTGTAGACGATATAAAGGAGAAACTCTGGGATTTAGAAAGCTTTTTCCGTTACCATTTGGATAATGATGCCAAGGAATTTGGTAAAGCAGCTTATTTAGAGTCTGTTCAACAAGTTCTTGATGAAATCAGCTCTTTAACTCATGAATCTACTTTTGAACAATACCAAGAAGTTTTAGAGCGAGTTGTAAATATTTCTAAAGCTAAGAATGGTAAAGCTCTCACAAATGCCAGTCGCAAGGCCGAACTGCAAGACTTGAAAGAAACCTACAACCAAGAGAGAAAAGCAAAATTTGAAAAGCTGATCTCACTAAATGATCAAATCACTTTACTAAAATTCCAAGAAGATTATCATCAAGATTCCTGGGACTTGGCAAAGACATTCCAAGTCTTCATGAGGGATTTTGTTGATGCCTATCGACAACGGAAGCGCGAAG
>CAUUTJ010000073.1:0-4319 GCA_963548045.1 uncultured Streptococcus sp. | reverse complement strand
CATTTGAAACAAGTATATATTAATCAATAATTTTCGGATTTTTTTCAGGATTTTAAATCTTTATAAAATCTGTATTGTCATATAAATCATAAAAATTTTATTTTGTTTAATTTAGCCTTATCTATATTTATCTGTGTAAACTTAAAAGCCCGATGTTCCCATCAGGCTTCTTTTTTTATCCATGAACACGTTTCATGTAATCTTGATAACTCTCTGTATCCATTAGTTCCTTAGCGTTCTTAACACGATCTGCTGTTGGAGGTTTAACGCCTTCAAGCGAATACGGAATGCCAAGTTCACGCCACTTGAACTCACCCATCGTGTGATAAGGTAAGATTTCAAACTTATCAACATTTTTGAGAGTCTTTACGAACTTCCCAAGCTCAATCAAATCTTCATCACGGTCTGTCAATCCTGGTACGAGAACGTGACGAATCCAGACAGGTTTCCCGATATCTGACAAGTACTGTGCACACGCCAAGATGTTTTTGTTGGTTTGGCTGGTTACAATCTTGTGTTGAGCTTCGTTGATTTCCTTGATATCAAGGAGAACCAAGTCAGTCACAGCCATAAGCTTGTTGAATTTTTCAAGATAACGTGGTTTATTACGGAACGGAAGGGCACAAGTATCCAAGGTACAGTGGATGCCTTTTTCTTTCGCCTTGGTAAAGAGGGCAATCAAGAAATCAATCTGCAAGAGGGCTTCTCCTCCGCTGACTGTGATACCTCCCTTGTCTCCCCAAAAACCACGATAGCGAAGCGCTTCTTCCAAGACATCATCTACTGTTCGTACACGAGATTTATTGGTTTCCATAGCCCATGTATCCGGGTTATGGCAATACTGGCAACGCATCTGACAGCCCTGCAAAAAGACAATGAAACGGATTCCGGGACCATCTACCGCCCCAAAACTCTCTGTCGAATGCACCATTCCTGTCACTTGTCCATAGTCAATTGTTTCTTCTGACATAACGTCACCTTCCTTGAAACCGTTTTATAATTTTATTATATCACGCTTGAAAGGAAAAACAATAGATTTTGTCTATTTTTTAGAAAACAAACTGTTTTTCACTTTCAACTTTCATGATTTTCAAAAATTCTTCTAATCCTTGTCAAAGTCAAACCCATAGAGAGTTGCAAAATAGTCCTCAGGGCGCTCTGCTCTACGGATTAGTCGAGCACCACCATCCTCTGTGTAGAGAATCTCTGCCGAACGAAGTTTGGCATTGTACTGGTAGCCCATAGAGAAGCCATGCGCACCTGTATCATGAATCACTAACAAATCACCAATTTCTGTTTGAGGTATTTCACGATTAACCGCAAACTTGTCGTTGTTTTCACAAAGAGAACCAACAACATCAACGACTTCAGCTTGACCGTCAGGATTCATCATATTGGTAATATGGTGATAAGCACCATACATAGCCGGTCTCATCAGGTTAACAGCTGACGCATCTACTCCTAGATATGTACGGTAGGTTTTCTTTTTATGAGTTACTTTTGTGACTAAAATACCATGAGGTGCCAACATAAAGCGTCCTAGTTCTGTAAAAATCTTAACTTGACCAAGACCTGCTGGTGTAAGAACTTCTTCATAAACCTGACGAACTCCCTCACCAATCAAAGCAATATCATTTGGCTCTTGATCTGGGCGATAGTTGACCCCGATACCACCAGAAAGGTTGATAAAGTCCAGCGAAATATCCAACTTTTCCTTGATTTCTACAGCCAACTCAAAGAGCTGACGCGCTAATTCTGGATAATAAAGGTGAGTCACTGTATTGGAAGCTAGGAAGGAATGAATCCCAAAGGTTTTAGCTCCCTTTTCTTTTAGGATAGCAAAGGCTTCAAAGAGTTGCTCCTTGGTCATCCCGAACTTAGCTTCGCCAGGATTATCCATAATGTCCGTTCCTAGTTCAAATACGCCACCAGGATTGTAACGGCAAGAGATGATTTCTGGGATACCTGCTGCACGTTCCAAATGCTCGATATCTTCAAAAGCATCTAAATTAATCGTCGCACCTAATTCACGGGCATAAGCATACTCTCTATCTGGAGTATTATTGGATGAGAACATCATATCAGAACCAGAAAATCCTAGCTTATGACTCATCAAGAGTTCTACATAACTAGAACAATCCACTCCACATCCTTCTTCTTGTAAGATTTTCAAGATAGCTGGGGTCGGAGTCGCCTTGACTGCAAAATATTCTTTAAAACCCTGATTCCAAGAAAAGGCTTTGTTTACTGCGCGTGCTTTCTCGCGAATCCCTTTTTCATCGTAGAGGTGGAAAGGGGTTGGAAACTCTTCAACAATTTTTTCTAAAGCTTCACGATTAATAAATGGTGTTTTCATAGGACTCCTTTATATCCATTATCAAAGAAAGGCTGGGACGAAAGTTCCAACCTTTGTATTTTAAGTTCATTCTTATTTTTCTGCGTCAAAGATGTTTCCAACTTCAACAGCAATTTTTTGATTCTTCACATCAATGTTGGTAACCTTCAAGAGTGATTTGTAATCAAACTGTTGTTCGCGATCTTCTTGCGCATTATCAGCAAAGACGGCTACTCCAGCCAACTCTGAATCAAACTCTGCCAAAAGGCTGATCATCCCGTTAATGGTTCCTCCACCCTTCAAGAAGTCATCGACAATCAAGACACGACTTCCTGCTTTGAGGCTACGTTTTGAAAGGAACATTTTTTCGATACGGTCACTAGAACCTGAAACGTAGTTGACACTAACAGTTGAACCCTCAGTAATTTTCAAGTCACGACGGACAATAACAAACGGTACGTTAAGGACATTTGCTACCGCATTTGCAAGCGGAACCCCTTTTGTCGCAACAGTCATAACAGCATCAATCTTTTGATCCATAAAGCTCTTAGCAATAATACGGCCGATATTTTTCAAAATAGCTGGGGTGCTTAATAGGTCAGATAAATAGATGTAGCCACCTGGAAGAATACGGTCACTCTCTGAAAGTTTATCGCGTAGCTCTTCGATGATTGTTCTGGACTCAAGGGTAGAGATAGATGGTGTGAAAATAACTCCACCACCAGCACCTGTCACCGTTTGAATATGCCCGATTTCAATTTCTTCGAAGGCTCGCTTAATAATGACGATATCTTCTGAAATAGAAGATTTGGCAGATTCATACTTTTCCGCAAAGGTATTGAGACTGGTTAATTTGTATGGATTGTTAATCAAGTAATTGGAAATAACAACCATCCGATCACTTCTTCTTAATTTCATTAGTTATTCACCATTCTTTTTAATTAGTCTTTTTCTCATTATATCACACTAAAGCAAAAAAACGAACTTTATTGTTTAAATAAAGCTCATTTTTTTAGTTTCTAGTCTAATTTTGGCTTGTAGAAGGAACGATTGTCCATAGCAAAGACTTTATTGGTCATTTCCCCCTCATCAACAAGAGCGAGCGCTGTTGACATCATCATCATGCTAGCATCTAGATTATCAATCATATGAATGATTTCAGCTTCCATCACACGAGGACGAACTGGACTACCATACTCAAGCAAGCCATGGTGGCTGAGAATCACATGGCGTAAGAGTACCACTTCTTCACGAGTGTCATCAATGCCTAGCTCCATTACTGTTTTGGTAATTTCACTATCAATCAAAGCGATATGGCCAATTAGATTCCCTCTAACTGTATACTCTGTCTGGTCTGGGCCAGTCAACTCAATAACCTTGGCTAGGTCATGGAGCATAATTCCAGCATAGAGCAAGCTCTTATTGAGCTGTGGGTATATATCTGCAATTGCCTCTGCTAAACGAACCATAGTCGCTGTATGATAAGCAAGTCCTGTTTCAAAGGCATGATGGTTGGTTTTGGCAGCTGGATAAGAATAAAATTCTTTATCATACTTGGTATAGAGAGCTCGAACGATTCGTTGCCAGATAGGATTTTCAATTTTGAAAATCATCTGCGCCATATACTCACGGATTTCCTTAACATCAACTGGTGATTTGACCTTAAAATCTGCTGGGTCATTTGGTTCGCCAGGCTGAGGTAAGCGAAGAGAGATTTGATTTACCTGAGGCGTATTGTTGTACACTTCACGACGACCTTGCATGTGAACAACCTTCCCTGCCGTAAAGGCCTCAACATTATGAGGTTGGGCATCCCAGAGTTTTCCTTCGATTTCCCCACTATCATCTTGGAAGGTGAAAGCTAGGTAATTTTTCCCAGCACGCGTTTGTCTCAGATCGGCTGATTTGATCAGATAAAAGCCTTCAAATAGCTCATCTTTTTTCATGTGACTAATCTTCATATTCTTCCTCATCTTCTTGGAAC
>CAUUTJ010000072.1:0-4424 GCA_963548045.1 uncultured Streptococcus sp. | reverse complement strand
CAGAACAAAAAACTGAATTGACACAACGTGTCTTCCACGAAGTTCTTTCAATGGACGACGCTTTGGGATAAATCTAAGCATATAACAAGAAACAAGCATCCTAGTGATGCTTGTTTTTTCTTAGCTTCTTAAACAGTTTCTACCAAACTGTACAAAACCTTACATTAACAGTTGTTAATAATTATGGATAGGACTATAATACAAACTGAATTTGAAAGAAGGTATTATTATGAAAAAAGTGTTTTTCAAAACTAGTCTTGGAATCACACTTAGCGTCCTAGCTAGTGTCTTATTCCTTGCCCACAAATCTGAATTCTTCAAGGACGATAGTGCCTTATATGATGAATTTGATTCTACGTTGGATTAAGGAGGAGAACTATCATGCAAAAGAAAAAAGCAATTATGATCGGTGCTGGTTTATCAAATATGGCTGCCGCTGTTTACCTCATTCAAGAAGGTAAATGGTCAGGAGACCAAATCACTTTCTACGCTCTTGATAATTACGGATCAAACGACGGTTCCCCTACCCAAGATGTTAAGGATGACTATTGGAATAAAAATCATCCGATGGAAAATCAAAAGGGTTATATTGCTCGCGGTGGTCGTATGCTTAACTACCGTACCTATGTTGACTTGATGGATTTGCTTGATCGGGTTCCTTCAATGACAGAACCATGTCTTACAGCTGCTGAGGATACTCGCCAATTTGATGCCGCACACCCAACCTATGACAAGGCTCGTCTCTTAACAGGCGGACAAGGTATCGTTGATGGTGGTAAGCTTGGTTTGAATAATAAAAGTCGTAAGCTCCTTACGCAGTTAATTATGATGCCTGATTCACAAGAAGAAAAACTAGATAACATCACGATTGCTGACTATTTCAAAGACAATACTGAGTTTTTCGAAAGTAACTTTTGGTTTATGTGGGAAACGACATTCGCTTTTAGGACTCGCAGTTCTGCACAAGAGCTTCGTCGTTACATGCACCAAATGATTTATGAATTCACTCAGATTGAGCATTTAGTTGGTGTTAACCGTACACGCTATAATCAATACGAAAGCATCATGAAGCCTTTGATTAATTACTTGGAAAAAGAGGGCTGTCACATAGTCCTTAATCGTCGTGTTGTTGACTGGAAATTCAAGGACAGCAAGATGCAAGACGAAATTACTGTTACTGGTCTTCACATGGTCAATACTAAAACTGATGAAAATGAGTTCGTCCCAGTGGATGACGATACAGCAGTCATCTTTACAAACGGTTCGATTACTGACTCTGCAACACTAGGTGATTTCAACACTCCGGCTGCAGAAAACATGGATTATGGTGCTGCTTCAAGTCTTTGGAAAAAGGCATCAGATCATTTTTATAACCTTGGTAATCCTGATAAATTCTTCGCTGATCGTGATGCCAGTGAATGGGTAAGTTTCACTCTCACTACTAAAAATCATCTCTTCTTGAACGAAATTGCTCGTATTACCACTCAGGAACCAGGCAACGCCCTTAATTCCTTTATTTCTACAGAACCAGTGACACCACTCGGTCAAAAAGATGTAACCATGTCAATCGTTGTCCATCACCAACCTCACTTCACTAGTCAAAAACCAAACGAAACGGTTCTTTGGGGATACTTCCTCTACCCTCGTCGTCACGGGGAAATCATTGATAAACCTTATATCGAAATGACTGGTAAAGAGATGCTCCAGGAACTTATTGGACAACTTTCAAAGGTAGACCCAGGGCCTATCAATATCAGCGATAAAGAAGAGGAAATCATGGACAGTGTTATTAACTGTATCCCTGTCTATATGCCATATGCTTCTGCTCTCTTTAACAATCGAGCCAAGTCAGATCGTCCTAAGGTTATTCCAAAACATTCAACAAACCTTGCCTTTACTGGAGAATTTGTCGAACAACCTTATCAAATGATTTTCACAGAAAATAGTGCTGTTCGTTCTGGAGAAATCGCAGCTTTCCATTTTGCTGGTATCCCCATGTCACGTTTGGTGAAAACACCTCGTTATGATAAAGATGTCAAAACCTTGTTAAGAGCTGCAAAGAAAATGTTCGATTAAGAATCATTACACACATTAAAGACAGTAAACATCATGATTTCAAAATGTTTGCTGTTTTTTTATTTTTGCAAAAACCAGCTTTCATTATATTTTTCTAAATCTACTATAATTTACATTTGACTTTTTATCAGATTAGCTATAAAATAAAAGCGTTTCCGTTTGGTATCTCCAAACACTTCCTTCTCAGAAGCACCTTAGAGAAACGATACTCAATGACTGTCAAACGGATGTTTTCTAATAACACGTAAACTATCATTGTTATAAGATTAAAGAGTATAAGGAGGACAAATGAATAAGAAAAGTTTTAAGATAATTGGATTAGTCTCTCTCGTAGCAAGCACTGTCCTACTCGTAGCCTGCCAGTCTGATACAAAAAACGAATCCTCAAAGTCCAAGGACGTTCAATGGGGTTATACTGGTGCTACTGGTCCAGACCATTGGGGTGACCTTTCTAAAGATTATGAACTCAGCAAAAATGGTAAAGAACAATCTCCAATCAATATCACCGGAGCTGAGGACGTTGATCTTCCAGAACTAAACCTTAAGAATCAAGAATCAGAAGCTCAAGTTGAAAATAACGGGCATACGATTGAAGTCAGCTTTAAAAATCCAAAGAATACCCTAACGATTGGTGATGATGTCTATAAATTACAGCAGTTTCATTTTCACGCACCAAGTGAGAATGAAATTGATGGTCAGACTTATCCTCTAGAGGGTCACTTCGTCTATAAGACAGATAATGGGAAAATCACAGTTGTCTCAGTTCTCTATAATTATGGCGATGAAAATCAAGCCTTAAAACAAATCTGGGATAAAATGCCTCAGGCGGCCAATACTGAAACCGAGCTTCCTCAGCCTATATCATTAGACGATTTCTATCCTGAAGACAAGGACTACTACAACTTCGAAGGTTCCTTGACAACACCACCATGTACTGAGGGTGTTAACTGGATTGTCTTCAAGAATCAAGAAACCGTTAGTAAGGAACAAGTGGAGAAATTCACTCAAACCCTTGGATTTGAAAATAACCGTCCTATCCAAGATACAAACGGGCGACAAATTAAAGAATAAAACAAGAAAAAGCTTGATGATAACTCCTCTCATCGAGCTTTTTTTCGTTGACGATTAGCTATAGACTTTGTTACACTTGTCCTATGATTATCAAACACACAAGGGACACACTCTCAGAAACTTACCTCGATGCCGTAGCCATCCGAAACACTGTTTTTGTTAAGGGGCAAGGCGTTCCTCGCTCCATCGATATTGATGCGAATGAAGCCTACTGCATCCACTTTGTTCTATATGATGACAAAGGCAAGGCTGCAGCAACCGTACGCCTACTACCGAATAAAGACTTGACTCAGGTTACCCTCCAACGTATGGCGGTGCTTGTTGACTACCAAGGTCAAGGTCTGGGGATCATTCTCCTAAAAGAAGCTGAAGATTTTGCACAAGAACAAGGCTTCCAGACTATTTCTCTCCATGCTCAACTCGGTGCACTTAAGTTCTACCTCAATAATGGCTATCAAGAAGTCGGTAACATCTTTGAAGAAGCTGGTATCCAACACATTACTGTTGAAAAATCCTTACTAAGTAAAAAAGCTTAAGCAGTTGACCTACTGCTTAAGCTTCTTCTTTTGTCGCAAATATAGGATAACCATGCTCGACAGCCAGAACTGTTACATTTTCTCTAGCTTTTAATCTCTTTGTGATTTTTTTCCAGCTACGATTTCCCATAATGATAACGATTATCGTTACCATATAAACTAAAAAAGCAGGATATCTAGCAAAGTCGGTAAATGTCAATTTTAGGGACTCCAGAATTTTCCTGAGTATAAAGGCGTAACCAATCACAATATGAGTGAGTCCACAAAAGTACCCTAAACCTATAAGCAAATACTCTATTTGAAGCTTCTTGGAACGCCTCTTGTAGAGCAACTTATAGTCTTGACCATACTTTTCAAACACAGGAAAATGAATGTCAAACCCTCTTCTCATACGAAGGACTCTTAAATCGGGTTGGGCACGATACCCAAGGCAATGAATCAGTTTGTATAGTAGCTCTCTTATCAAAATATAAAAAGAAATAATAAGGTTAGATAACAAGCTAATAAATACCAAAACTACAAAAGAGCTTACATCTCTATTAGTCGTCAAAAAAATGATCACCACTGTAAAACACATACCACAGAAAAAGAGACTACTCCCGTTAAGCATGCAAAAGAGCAAACTCAGAAACCAAGGGATAAGCTTTCTTTCCTTGGAGTGTCTACTCGACCGTTTCACGAATCAGCTCCTTCTTCATTATCTCAATTAAAACATCTCTGTCCTTAATCCATTGAGCTCTC
>CAUUTJ010000071.1:0-4637 GCA_963548045.1 uncultured Streptococcus sp. | reverse complement strand
TTTTTCAAAACCTCTATCAAGTTTATCTAGAACCTTATCTATAGTATCTTCATCGGCTACTGGAATATCAACTTTTACTAAAACCTTACGAATCTCCTGATTGGATAATTGTTGTCTTAAAAGTTGTCTATTATCCTCAGTAGCTTGTACTCTATAGCTTTCATCGTTTTTCTGAACCCAATAATAGATTCCATCAACCACTGGGATATCCAATATTTTAGCCTGTTTTGACAAGGTAGTCTCATCTTTCTTTCTCTCTACAAAGCTGACTTCTATAGAGATTCCCCAATTATTCTGATTTCCATACAAACGAAGAGCCATCATGGGCTCTGTTACATGCCCCTCTCTCTGTAAATAAACCCAGAAATGTGGTCGTAATCTCTGCGCTTGATTCATCCATTGACTGGTGGGGTGTAAATTCCAATCGGAATGCCTAGCTTGAAAACATTCCGCTAGGTGAGTAAATGCCTTTCGCGCTTCCTGCCCTTTTTGACGCAGGTCTAGCATTTTATCTTTTTCAGCTCCTGCTTTTTCAGGATTCCGGTACTGTTCCCCTTGATAAGCAAGATAGTCCTTGATTTCTTTCATTTTATTCCTTCTTTAGTTAGAAAAAAATCAGGTTTCCCCTGATTTTTCATTTTTTATTCTGTGTCAACTACAACGTAACGATTTGGTTCGTCACCTTCAGAGTAGCTCGTTACTCCTTCCATTCGTGAGATGATACGATGGATAATTTTACGCTCGCTGCTTGACATTGGATCTGTCATCTGACTACGGCCTTCTTCCAAGACACGTGTAGCTAATTTTTGAGCATAGCTCTGCAACACTTCTGCACGATGTTCTACATAATCATTCACGTTGATAGTAATGTAGAAAGTTTTTGAATAACGATTGTAGAGGTAATTTTGTGCCAAAAGTTGAAGGGATTTCAAAACCTTACCATGGTAACCAATGATACGGCCTGGCTCATTTGTATCAATTTGCATGTTGATAGAGCGACGGTTAGAGGTGCTAGAAATAGTTCCCTCAACATCCATATCATCGATGATTGCTTGAACATAATTGGTTACTTCTTCAACAACCTTTTCGGTGTCGTATGTTGGCTCGACTTTCAAACCAAGATTTTCTAAGTCGCTGCCTTTTTCAGGCTCAACTTCATCTTGAGTTTCTTCAGGTTGCAATTCTTTTAAAACTTCAATATGGCCTGTTTCTTCTAAAATCGTGCTGGCTTCTTTATCATTCTTAAGAATTTCAGCCTTGACTTCTTCAGAAATTTCTTGGCCCTCTTCTTCAATTTTCTTGATAGTTGCAACTACATGTCCCAAATCAACAGTTGCTTCGCTGACTGTTTTAACTGGATCATTTTGATCATTAATTTCTTTCGGAACACCTTTGATCGCCTGCTGATTTGCTTTTACAACAGTTGTTTCACTGATTGCTTCGATATCAACTTGAGCTGGTTTTGTACCAAAAAGTCCCAAAAATCCCTTTTTCTCTCTCGAAACAACTTTGATATGAGCTTTCATTCTCGGAATATCTAATTCATTCAATCCCTTTTGGATTGCTTCTTCAACTGTTGAACCTGTAAATAATACCATTATCAGATTTCTCCTTACTTTTTCTTTTTCTGTGCTTTCTTTTGAGCTTTTCTTTTCTTAACTTCTAAATCCTTCTTAGCTTGCACATCTGCTTCACGCTCTGCAATGATTTTGAAGGGGTTGTTCAAAAGGTAAGTTTGCAATACTTGATAAGCATTTGAAACCGCCCAGTAAAGAGCGACTCCACTTGGAGCAGATATTGCAAAAAAGAAGATTATAACAGGCATCCCATACATCATACCTGTCATTGCACCATTTTTCTCAGGCAAAGCTTTATTTGAAAGCCAGCTACTGAGGAAGGTGAATAGGGCAGCTAAAATAGGTAGTACGAAAGTGGTATCAGCTCCACCTAGATTGAACCATAAGAAGTGGCCTGTCTTCAAAAAATCTACGTTTGATAAAGCTTGGAAAAGAGCCAATAGAATTGGCATTTGAATCAAAAGTGGCCAGAAGGATGCGGATTGCTTAATGCCTAATTCTTTAAATAATTTACGTGTTTCCTTATCTAGCTTAGTACGACTTTCCATATCGCGACCTGGATATCGTTCGCGCAATTCTTTGATAAGAGGTTGCGCCTCTTGCATTTTTCTGGAAGCCACCATTTGTGTTTGAAAGACTGGTAACAGTATTGTTCTAATCAAGACTGTGAACAGAATAATCCCTAAACCAATGCTGACATCAAATGACAAAAATCGAATAATTTCAGCAAAAAAATAAACAAGTTTACTCCAAAAGTCTGCAGAGTCTGCAGACACTTCACTAGTTGCACAAGCAGTCATTACCAATAAGGACAAACCTAACAAACTAGTCAATTGTAATTTCTTCTTCACTCTTATTTCCTTCCTGGTAAATCTTTGCTAATCTCAAAACATGAAGTAAGTTTTTTTCAATTTCTGCATATTCTAATAGTTCAACGCCTTTTCGAGCAATCACAACAAAATCAACATTATCAACAAGTTGATTACTATTTTGAATGAGAACATGCCGGATTCTTCTCTTGATTTGGTTTCTTGTCACAGCATTTCCTAATTTTTTACTGACTGATAAACCTACTCGAAAATGTGTTTCATTGTTTTCTAATCGATAAATAACAAATTTTCGATTAGCTACACTTGCTCCCTTTTTAAATATGGCGTCGAAATCTTTCTCTTTTTTTACACGAAAGCTTTTTCTCAAAAATCATACTCCATCTAATAAAACTACTACTATTATACCATAAAATTTCAAAAAGCCAATCATGGCAAGGTTTTAGGCTGGTTTGACTTCGAAAAAAGTCGCCATTCTTAAAAAATTTGACCAGAATCAATGAAATTTTACTAGTTTTTTAAAGAATACAAAACAAAAGCCACTCTTACGAGCGACTTTTGTAGGAGATTATTATGAAAAAGTTTAGGATTTCTATTAAATAAAGTTAGGAGGTCTTTATTTAATGATTAGAGTATACACACCTATCCTTAAATTGAACTTAAATCATTTTATTTTTTTATTAATTTTTAAAACTATGAATTGGAGCTGGAATCTGTCCTCCACGAGCAATGAAATCAGCCGAAGAAGCTCCATTGACTTTCATAACTGGGGCAGTTCCTAGCAAGCCACCAAACTCAATCATATCGCCTTCTTTACCCTTTGGAATAATACGGACAGCTGTGGTTTTCATATTAATAACACCAATTGCTGCCTCATCCGCAATCATAGCCGCAATCGTTTCTGCCGGGGTATCTTCTGGAATGGCAATCATATCCAATCCAACTGAACAGATAGCAGTCATGGCTTCTAATTTCTCAAGATTTAGGGAACCATTTTGCACTGCTGCTATCATACCCTCATCTTCTGAAACTGGGATGAAAGCACCTGACAAACCACCGACTTGGTTGCAAGCCATTACTCCGCCTTTTTTTACTTGATCATTTAAAAGAGCTAAAGCGGCAGTCGTCCCATGAGTTCCAACTGTTTCCAGTCCCATTTCTTCCAGAACCCGAGCTACAGAATCCCCCACTGCAGGAGTAGGTGCTAAACTCAAATCAACAATCCCAAAATCAACACCTAGTCTTTCACTAGCCATCTGGCCAACTAATTGACCAATCCGAGTAATCTTGAAGGCTGTCTTTTTAACAGTTTCAGCAACTACATCAAAGCTTTGGCCTCGAACTTTTTCTAAAGCACGTTTGACAACACCAGGCCCTGAAACACCTACATTGATAATAACATCAGCTTCACCAACACCATGAAAGGCTCCGGCCATAAAAGGATTGTCCTCAACTGCATTGGCAAAAACGACAAGTTTTGCAGCCCCCATATCTGAAAGCTCAGCTGTCTCCTTGATAATTCGACCCATATCAGCTACAGCAGTCATGTTAATTCCTGACTTGGTTGAACCAATATTGACAGACGAGCACACTTTGTCTGTCTCGGCCAAAGCACGTGGAATCGAGTTGATGAGTATTTCATCCCCTTTTTGGTAACCTTTTTGAACTAAGGCAGAAAAGCCACCAATAAAATCAACACCAATTTCTTTTGCTGCTCTATCTAAAGCTTTGGCTAATGGTACATAGTCCCTTGCATCTGTAGCAGCACCAATTAGAGAAATCGGTGTTACTGATACACGTTTATTGACAATAGGTATACCTAACTCAGCAGCGATTTCATCACCGACAGCGACTAAATTTGCCGCCTTAGTCGTAATTTTTTCATATATTTTATCTGCAGCCTTATCAATATCTGGATCAATACAATCAAGAAGAGAAATTCCCATGGTAATTGTTCTGATATCGAAATTCTGCTCTTCAATCATTGCAATAGTTTCGGTAACTTGTCTAATATCCATAAGTACCTCCTAGATATTGTACATAGCATCGAAAATAGCCGCGCTCTGAATATTGATTTTGACATTCAATGTCTGTCCAAAGGCTTCAAACTCATTTCTTAGTTGAGTAAAATCATGTTTTTCATCACTGGATACTACAGCCATCATGGTAAAGAACTCATCCAAGACAGTTTGTGAAATATCATCAATATTTAATCCTAATTCAGCAATCTTAG
>CAUUTJ010000070.1:0-5029 GCA_963548045.1 uncultured Streptococcus sp. | reverse complement strand
AAACAAGAGAACAGGCTAAGCGGGGCGTAATGGCTGGATTAGTGATTGCAGTCCTAAATGGTGAGCGTTTTGATAAACCAGGAGAAAAAATTCCTGATGATACAGAATTGAAACTCAAGGGAGAGAAACTCAAGTATGTGAGTCGAGGCGGCTTGAAACTTGAAAAAGCCTTAGAGAGGTTTGAGATATCAGTTGAAGGTAAAACAACAATTGATATTGGTGCTTCAACAGGAGGCTTTACGGATGTTATGCTTCAAAATGGTGCAAAACTAGTTTATGCAGTTGATGTTGGGACTAATCAGCTTGCATGGAAACTACGTCAAGACTCACGTGTTGTTAGCATGGAGCAGTTTAATTTTCGTTATGCTGAAAAGACTGATTTTGAACAAGAACCTAGTTTTGCAAGTATAGACGTGAGTTTTATTTCTTTGAGTCTCATTTTACCAGCTCTACATAGAATATTGGCCAATCAAGGGGAAGTTGTTGCACTTATAAAACCACAGTTTGAAGCAAGGCGAGAACAAATTGGAAAAAATGGTATTATCAGAGATGCCAAAGTTCACCAAAATGTTTTAGAATCAGTTACTAAAATGGCAGTTGATGAAGGATTCTCAGTCTTAGGATTGGATTTCTCTCCTATTCAAGGTGGACACGGAAATATTGAGTTTCTTGCTTATTTACGTAAAGAAGAACATACAAGCAACCAAGTAGTTTCTGAAATAGAACAAGTAGTAGAAAAAGCACATAGAGAGTTTAAAGATGAATAAAAAAGAAAGACTTGAAAAAATTAGAAGATTTGTGACTGACTATCAAATCGGTACACAAGAAGAAATCGTTGAACACTTGAGAGAAGCAGGCATCTCTGCTACTCAAGCAACTGTTTCACGTGATATCAAAGAATTAGGGATTGTAAAAATTCCTTTGAAAGACAATACATATGTCTATGAATTACCAAAGTCAGTAGTTAAAAGTTTACAGTTAGCTGAGAACAATATCGAAAGTTTCGAAAGAATGGGTAATCTCATCAACTTAGATGTTATTCCTGGGAATACAATTTTTGTTAAAAGTCAATTGACTCAAACATTTTCGGATATGATTTTTAGCTGTTTAGCAGATGATAACTCAATTTTAATTGTGGCGCGAACTGAAGAAGCAGCTATAGAGATTGTTGAGCAAGTTAAAAAGTGGTAGGACCTTATGTTACTTGAAATTTCAATTAAAAACTTTGCCATCATTGAGGCTATTTCACTTAATTTTGAGAAAGGAATGACCGTTCTTACTGGGGAAACTGGTGCCGGGAAGTCTATCATCATCGATGCTATGAACATGATGCTGGGAGCCAGAGCTACAACGGACGTTATCCGTCATGGCGCATCCAAAGCAGAAATTGAAGGTCTTTTCTCGGTTGAAAACAGTCATGCTTTGCAAATGATTTTTGATGAGCAAGGAATCGAGTTAGGCGATGAAATCATCATCCGTCGTGAAATTTTACAAAACGGGCGTAGTGTTAGTCGTGTCAATGGACAGATGGTTAATCTATCTGTTCTTCGCTCAATTGGACAGTATCTTGTTGATATCCATGGCCAACATGATCAAGAAGAGTTAATGCGTCCCCAATTGCACATTCAGATGCTTGATGGGTTTGGTGATGCAGATTTTCTGGAACTGAAGCAAGCCTATCAGACAAACTTTGATGCTTATCGTAAAATGCGCAAGCAACTTCTTGAGATTAAGAAAAATCAAGAAGAGCACAAGGCTCGTATTGAAATGTTGGAATTTCAGATGGCTGAAATTGAATCTGCGTCCTTACAGCCAGGTGAAGACTTCAAACTAAACCAAGAACGAGATAAACTTCTAAATCATAAAAATATTGCTGATACGTTGACTAATGCTTATACAATGTTAGATAATGAAGAATTTTCAAGTCTAGCTAATGTGCGTTCAGCTATGAATGATATGGAAAGTTTAGAAGAGTATGATGTAGAATATCGTGAAATTTCTACTTCCTTATCTGAATCTTATTATGTTCTAGAAGATGTTACCAAACGTTTAGAGGATATTATTGAAGATCTTGATTTTGACGGTAATCGTCTAATGCAGATTGAAAGCCGTTTGGATCTCATTCACGCCATCACACGTAAGTATGGTGGAAATGTCGATGATGTCTTGTTGTACTTTGCTAAAATCACTGAAGAATACAATCTTCTAACTGGTAATCATCTATCTTCAGACGATATGGAAGCAGAACTCAAGCAATTAGAAGTAAGTCTGGTTGATTTAGCAAGTAAACTTGCATCTGCTCGCCACAACTTAGCTCAACAATTAGAAATTGAGATTCAACAAGAGCTTAAAGACCTTTATATGGACAAGGCTCGATTTCAGGTTCAGTTTACTAAAGGAAAATTCAGTCGTGAAGGGAATGAGAGTGTTGAATTTTATATTTCAACCAACCCTGGAGAAGACTTTAAACCGTTAGTAAAAGTAGCTTCTGGTGGTGAGTTATCTCGTTTGATGTTGGCTATTAAGTCTGCCTTTTCTCGTAAGGAAGGTAAGACTAGCATTGTATTTGATGAGGTAGACACAGGAGTTTCAGGTCGCGTAGCTCAGGCAATTGCTCAAAAGATTCATAAAATTGGTCAGAACGGACAAGTATTGGCTATTTCTCACCTTCCTCAAGTCATTGCAATCGCAGATTATCAGTTCTTTATTGAAAAGATTAGCAATGAGCATTCAACTGTTTCAACCGTTCGCTTGTTGACAGTTGAGGAAAGAGTAGAAGAAGTTGCCAAGATGTTAGCAGGTGAAAATGTAACTGAAGCAGCATTTAGTCAAGCGAGAGAATTATTGCAAAGTAAGGAGAAATAAATGACAGACTATTATGTTATTGGAGATGTTCATGGGAAAGCAGGAATGCTTGAGGACCTTCTAAAAACATGGGATGGTAAGACTCAATTACTCTTTCTTGGAGATTTGATTGATAGAGGTGAAGATAGTCGCCGAGTTCTAGAAATGGTCAAAGACTTGGTCGACAATCAGGGAGCTATTTGCTTGTCAGGGAACCATGAGTATATGTTTTTAACTTGGTTGGATAATCCTGAAGAAAGCTATGACCACTATCGTCGTAATGGTGGGGATACAACTATTAACTCTATTCTAGGTCGCCCATTGGATGCACCAGTAGATGGTGTAGCAGATGCTAAGCGTGTTGAAACTGAAGCAGCTGACTTAGTGGAGTTTATCCGTCAGATGCCTTTTGTGATTGAAACAGATAAGTATATCTTCGTTCATGCTGGCATTGATTTGACTTTGGATGACTGGCATGATACTACAGATTACAAGAAAGTTTGGCTCAGAAAACCATTCCATGAAGCAGCTAATCATACTGGTAAAACGATTGTCTTTGGACATACACCAGTCTATGGTTTACTGAATCAAGAACGAGGTACAGCAGAACTTTGGATCACAGAAGATGGTAAGATTGGCATGGATGGAGGAGCTGTCTATGGTGGTGTCCTTCATGGAATTGTCTTTACTGACCAAGGTATGACAGACCACTATTTCATCGAAAATGACGGCTTTGTTGCTGAAGATTAATACTCTCTACAGGGTATTATGGTCTTGTCAAAAACATAAAAACAATTTATAATTAATAGATACCCTGAAAGGAAGAGAATCTTGAATTTAGAAGAATTGAAAAAACGTCAGGAGAAGATCCGAAACTTTTCCATTATCGCGCATATTGACCATGGGAAGTCAACATTGGCAGACCGTATTTTGGAGGCTACAGAGACGGTTTCTAGTCGTGAAATGCAAGCTCAGCTTCTTGATAGTATGGACCTAGAGAGAGAGCGTGGGATTACTATCAAACTGAATGCCATCGAGCTTAATTATACTGCCAAAGACGGCGAAACCTATATTTTCCACCTGATTGACACACCAGGACACGTAGACTTTACTTATGAGGTGTCACGTTCCCTAGCTGCCTGTGAGGGTGCTATCTTGGTAGTCGATGCCGCTCAAGGTATTGAGGCTCAAACACTAGCTAACGTTTACCTTGCTTTGGATAATGATTTGGAAATCCTTCCAGTCATCAACAAGATTGATTTGCCTGCAGCAGATCCGGAGCGCGTGCGTACAGAAATTGAAGATGTCATCGGTCTGGATGCTAGTGAGGCTGTATTAGCTTCAGCAAAAGCTGGGATTGGAATTGAAGATATTTTAGAGCAAATTGTAGAAAAAGTTCCAGCACCAACTGGTGATGTATCAGCACCATTAAAGGCTTTGATTTTTGACTCAGTTTACGATGCTTATCGTGGCGTTATCCTCCAAGTTCGTGTCATGGATGGTGTTGTTAAGCCAGGTGATAAGATTCAACTCATGAGCAATGGTAAAACCTTTGATGTTACTGAGGTCGGAATATTCACACCCAAAGCTGTAGGACGTGAGTTCCTTGCGACAGGTGATGTTGGTTATATTGCAGCATCTATCAAGACTGTTCAAGACACTCGTGTCGGTGATACAGTTACCTTGGCGGCAAACCCTGCTTCAGAACCCCTATCTGGATACAAACAGATGAATCCGATGGTTTTCGCAGGTCTTTATCCAATCGAGTCAAATAAATACAATGACCTTCGTGAAGCCCTTGAAAAATTGCAGTTGAACGATGCTAGTCTTCAGTTTGAACCCGAAACATCGCAAGCTCTTGGATTCGGTTTCCGTTGTGGATTCTTGGGTCTTCTTCATATGGATGTTATTCAGGAACGTTTGGAACGTGAGTTTAACATTGACCTGATCATGACTGCTCCATCTGTTATCTACAAAGTAAATCAGACTGATGGAGAGTCTATGGATGTATCGAATCCATCTGAGTTTCCAGACCCAACCAAAATTGCGACTATTGAAGAACCTTATGTTAAAGCACAAATCATGGTACCACAGGAATTTGTAGGAGCAGTTATGGAACTAGCTCAGCGTAAACGTGGTGACTTTGTGACGATGGACTATATCGATGATAATCGTGTGAATGTTA
>CAUUTJ010000069.1:0-5069 GCA_963548045.1 uncultured Streptococcus sp. | reverse complement strand
TAAGCACATTCTGGGCAAACAAGAAGTGTGCCATCTTCATATACGTATTCTGAATTACATTTTGGGCAATTTGGTAATTGACTCATGTTATCTCCTTAAAAAAATGTTGATTATTTGATTGTCAAATTTTCTTTAACAGCAACTATTATACCTTAAAACAGGCTATTTGACAAATCATGATAAAAAAACGATCAACCGAAACCCGGTTCATCGTTTTTTTAGTTTCTTATAAATGTTTTTGTGCTTCTGATTTGATTTTTTCAACAACCTCTAAAATAGAGAGTCCAGTTGTATCCAAATAGATTGCATCCTCAGCTTGTTTTAGAGGCGAAGTTTCACGATGACTATCTTTGTAGTCACGCGCAGCAATCTCTTCCTTCAAAGTTTCCAAATCCGTTTCGATTCCCTTTGAAAGATTTTCTTTATGACGACGTTCTGCACGTTCATCTACAGATGCTACAAGAAAAATCTTCAATTCAGCCTTGGGCAAGACTACTGTACCAATATCACGACCATCCATGACAATACCACCTTGCTGGGCAATCTCTTGCTGGAGGGCTACTAATTTTTCTCGAACAGCTGGAATAGCTGCAAAGGCAGAAACAGCATTGGTTACTTCATTTTCACGGATTGGATTTGTCACATCGACATCTCCAACAAAAACAAGCTGTTCTCCTGTTTCAGCGCGACCAAAGCTAATCGGGTATTGTTCCAGTAATTCAAGAAGTCGTGAAGACTCTTCTGGACTTACTTGATTGTTCAAAGCGATGTAAGTCGCAGCACGATACATAGCACCCGTATCCAGATACGTATAGCCAAAGTCCTTAGCGATAATCTTAGCTACCGTACTCTTACCACTGGATGCTGGTCCATCAATGGCAATCTGAATTGTTTTCATCGTCACTCCTATCTTGTCTTAAGGACATCACCAGGATTCGCAAACCAAGTCCCAGTAGACATATGACCAGGATTCAAAGCTTCAAGTTGAGCAATAGAAATTCCCGCTCGAGCTGCAATCGCTGCTTCCCCTTCTCCTGGCAAAACTGTAATAGTTCCTTCAGAATCAGTATGCGCCTCTGTATGTTCTTGTTGAGTTGTCTCTGCTTCTGTTGACTGAGCAGTAGTAGCCACTGTTGTAACTTCTTCTACTTTTGGAGCTGAAGAATCATAAAAATCTTTCAATGTCGAAGTGCGGTCACTTCCACCAGATGACAAGTAAACTAGTACGACTATCATCCCAACAACAATCACAAAGAAAATAATTGCTAAAACAGTTAAAATATGATTAGCCAAGATACCTGAATCATATTGATTACGATGGCGACGTTCTGTTCTTGTTTCTTCTTCCTGGTTTTCATAAATATCTTCTTGCCACGGTTCCTTTTCCATACCTTACTCCTTGAGTTTTTTTTAATTTCTTATTACAATGTAAATATGAAAATTATGCTTATACCTGAACGTTGCATTGCCTGTGGGCTTTGCCAAACTTATTCGGATTTATTTGATTACCATGATAATGGCATCGTCCGTTTTTTCGATGATCCTGAACAATTAGAGAGAGAAATCCCTTCTAGCGCCAATATTTTAGAAGCCGTTAAAAATTGCCCTACTCGTGCTCTAATCAAAGATGAATCTTAAATTGTTGTGGAGTATAGACTTCTATTTTCCACTCCCTCTAGTTTAGCATATTTTTATAGAAATTTATAGTCTTTTTACAGACTTATTTTATTCTATTTTAATTGTTCGTTAAACATTTTTTAACTGATGGATTTTTAGTTGCTATTTTCTATTGATTGTTAAAAAAGAGGAATTTCTTCCTCTTTTTTCTATAATACCTCTTTTTATTTAATCTTCAAATCCATTTGGATGCTGACTTTGCCAACGCCATGCATCCTCACACATCTCTGTAATACCAAGTTCTGCTTCCCAACCGAGCTCTGCCTTAGCTTTTGCTGGATCTGAGTAGCAAGCTGCAATATCACCTGGGCGACGTTCAACAATTCGGTAAGGAATTGGGCGACCAACAGCTTTTTCCATATTTTGGATAATTTCAAGAACAGAGTAACCTTTTCCTGTACCAAGATTATAAATATTTAGACCTGAACCCTTTTGAAGTTTCTTAAGTGCTGCAACGTGTCCTTTCGCAAGGTCAACAACGTGGATATAGTCACGTACACCTGTTCCGTCTTCAGTATCGTAGTCATCCCCAAATACTTGAACTTGTTCCAACTTACCAACTGCAACTTGTGTCACATATGGCAAAAGGTTGTTTGGAATACCGTTTGGATTTTCACCTAAGTCACCACTCTTATGAGCTCCAATTGGGTTGAAATAACGAAGCAACACAACGTTACATTCTGAATCGGCTTTATAGATATCTGTCAAGATTTCTTCAAGCATTAGCTTGGTACGACCATAAGGGTTAGTAGCTGAAAGTGGGAAATCTTCTAAGATTGGAACTGTATGAGGATCTCCATATACTGTTGCTGATGAGCTAAAGATGATATTTTTACAATTTGTCTCTTCCATGACTTTCAAGAGACTGACTGTACCTGCAATATTGTTATCATAGTAGGTCAACGGGATACGAGTTGACTCACCAACAGCTTTCAAACCTGCAAAATGAATTACACCTGTTGGTTCTTCATGTTTGAAAATATCACGAAGAGTTGAAGTATCACGAATGTCTGCTTCATAGAAAGGAATTTCTACGCCAGTAATTCTTTCCACCACTTCTAAGCTTTTACGGCTACTGTTTACCAAATTATCCACGACAACTACTTGGTGTCCGGCTTGAACCAATTCAATAACAGTGTGAGTTCCGATAAAACCTGCTCCACCTGTAACCAGAATTTTTTCTTGCATTTTATTTCCTCAATTCTTGGATTATTTTTTTCATTTTACCATTTTTGATAGGGAAAGTCATTTACTTTCCTAAGACTACCGTAAAAACTAGGTAAAAGATTTACGATTGTTTCTCTTTAATATATCTCTCAGTTGGATAATCTGCTGGATCCAATACTCCACTTCTTCCTTGAAGCATTTGAGCTAGGTGATAACCGATAATAGGACCAGTCGTTAACCCTGAAGATCCTAGACCACTTGCTGTATAGACTTCTGATAAATTTGGGACCAGTCCGAAAAATGGAGAAAAGTCACTCGTATAAGCCCGAATTCCTACACGTTCTCCACTAATCATTGCACCTTTTAAGCTAGGATAAAATAGACTTGCTGCTTCTTCCATTTGAAGGAGTAACTTCTCATCAACAGTCAAATCAAATCCCATGTCATTTTCATGGGTAGCCCCTAAAGATAATTTACCGCCTGGAAATGGTATCAAATCCCACTCTCCTTCTGGCATAACCACAGGGTAGGCTCCCATGTCTTGTGGCACTTGATAATCTCTAAGTTGTCCTTTTTGAGGACAAACATCAACCTCATAGCCTAAAGGCTCTAACATGTGTCCAAGCCAAGCTCCTGTGGACAAGATAACTTGGTCAAATATTTGGTTGCCTATTTGATAATCCGATGATAGAGGTTTTAGACTGACCTCTTTCTTTATGACCTTAACCTGACTTGCTTCAAGTAAACGACTGACTATAAGTTGCCCATCTACTCGAGCTCCTCCAGAAGCATAGAGCAATCTCTCAAATCCCTCTAATCCAGGGAATAGGTTACTTGTAGTAGCTTGGTCCAAAATGGCTAATTCGCCAATTAAGGGAGATTCATCCCTACGTTGCAAGGCTAAGTCATAGAGTTCTTCGAGCTTGGAATCATCTTTTTTGAGAAGTAAGACTCCTGAGCGCTGGTAGAAATCAACCTTTTGACCAGATTTTTCTAAATCAGCCAATAAATCCACATAAAAATCCGCTCCCAAGCGAGCAATCTTGTACCAAGCTTTATTACGTCGTTTAGAGAACCAAGGACTAATGATTCCTGCAGCTGCCTTGGTCGCTTGGCCGTATCCATGATCAAAGACAGTTACTTCGATATCTGCTTCTTTAGAGAGGTAGTAGGCGGCAGTTGCCCCTACAATCCCTGCTCCTACAATGGCAACTTTTTTCATTGTCTTTACCTTCTAACTAGATATGATGGAATGGATTGGTAGAAGCTTGACTTGCGACAACTTCGAGAGACCAAGCATTCTCTTTCTTCCATTTGTTCAAGAGCTCTGCGATTCTTTCGACAAAAAGCACTTCGATATAGTGTCCCGGATCCAGAGCTAACAAACCATCTGACAGCATATCTTGGGCAGTGTGGTAGTATATGTCTCCAGTGATATAAAGATCTGCTCCTTTTGCTAAAGCATCAGAATAGAAAGATTGCCCACTGCCACCACAGATAGCCACTCTTGAGATTGTTTTTTGCAAATCACTCTCATGATAATACACCATACGAAGGCTATCTAGACCAAAGACTTCCTTAACATGGTCAGCAAATTCCTTAAATGTTTGAGGTCTAATAGTTCCAATACGGCCAATCCCACGTTCAGGACCTGTTTCCTGCAAATAAGTTGTATCCTCAATACCCAAAAGTTGGCAGAACCAATCATTAAGACCATTTTCAACAATATCGATATTAGTATGGCTAACATAGACGGCAATATCGTTCTTGATGAGATTGATGTAAATCTGATTTTGAGGACGACTAGCTACCAAATCCTTGATTGGACGAAAGATAGGGGCGTGCTTAACGATAATCAAATCAACACCCTTTTCAATAGCTTCAGCGACTGTCTCTTCACGGATATCAAGAGCAACCATGACCTTTTGAATTTCCTTATCTAAGGCTCCAATTTGCAGTCCACGACTATCGCCTTCCATAGAAAATTCTCGAGGACAATAGGCTTCATAACGTTTAATCACTTCACTTGCTTTCATGGAGCACCACCTTGATGACTTGAATTTTATCTGCTAGAACCTGACGTTCTTCTTGATTTTTTTCTGGAATTTGATTAAGGGCAAACTCAAGCTTGCTGGCTTCTTTTTGCCATTTTTGGATGAAGACTGGACTAACTTCTTTGGACAAGAATGGGCCAAAGCGGACATCAGTTGCTGATAGATTCATTT
>CAUUTJ010000068.1:0-5445 GCA_963548045.1 uncultured Streptococcus sp. | reverse complement strand
CCTGCCAAGCCAGACTTTCAAGACTAGCCATTGAATGAGACAGAATGATAAAAGGTCCTGATATATTTGCCTGTGATAGAGCTTGACGTGTCTCAGACAAAACTTCCATCACATCTCTTGATTGATTGCTATCATCACTGTAACCATAGCCAGCCCGCTCCACGATGACTACCTTATATTTTTTTGATAAGGAATCCGACACATTCTTAAAGTCCAATATTGGAGAGGCAATTCCAGCACCAGATAGAAACACTATTGTCTCTGGACCATCCCCCTCAACGTAAACATTGATTTTGTGCCCATTAACGAGGACAGTTTTACCCATAGGAGTTAGAGAGGCTTGTTCCTTTTCTAAGCTGATACGATGAAAGATAAATGTCCCTACTAAAAACAAGATAAGGAAACTAAGAAGCACAAGGACTGATTTTTTCAGTGTTTTCATAGCATTATTGTACAAAAATTAGACTCTTTTAGCAACTTAAGTTAAAGAATTTTCCAGTATAATCTGTATATATCCAGAAACAAAAAACCCACCTTCACAGGCGGGTTTCATTTTGTATTGTTCAGCTAGATTAAGCTTTACCTTCTGAACCGAATACGTCGATACGTTCTTCAACTGATGCTTGGATAGCTTTTACACCGTCAGCCAAGAATTTACGTGGGTCGAAGAGTTTTTTCTTGTCGTATTCTGCTTCGTTTGCTTCGTAGTCACGAGCAAATTTACGAGTTGCGTTAGCGAATGCGATTTGGCATTCAGTGTTAACGTTAACTTTAGCAACACCAAGTTTGATAGCTGCTTGGATTTGGTCGTCAGGAATACCTGATCCACCGTGCAATACGATTGGGAATCCTGGAACAGCTTCAGTCAATTTTTGCAAGTGGTCAAGGTGAAGACCTTTCCAGTTTGCAGGGTAAGGACCGTGGATGTTACCGATACCTGCAGCCAAGAAGTCGATTCCTGTAGCAACCATTGCTTTAGCGTCTTCGATTGGTGCCAATTCACCGTCACCGATGATACCATCTTCTTCACCACCGATTGTACCAACTTCAGCTTCAACTGATACACCGTTAGCGTGTGCAAATTCAACAACTTTAGCTGCTTTTTCAAGGTTTTCTTCAACTGGAAGGTGTGAACCGTCAAACATAACTGAAGTGTAACCTACACGGATACATTCCAAAGCGTCATTGTAGTGACCGTGGTCAAGGTGAATAGCAACTGGTACAGTGATACCCATTGATTCAACCAATTCTTCGATAAGGACTTTACACAATTTGTAACCACCCATGTACTTAGCTGCACCCATAGAAGTTTGGATAAGTACTGGAGCTTGTTTAGCTTCTGCTGCACGCAAGATAGCTTGAGTCCACTCAAGGTTGTTTGTGTTAAATCCACCAACTGCATAACCATTGTCACGAGCTGCTTGGACAAATTTTTCTGCTGAAACGATTGCCATTTGTCAGGCCTCCTGTATATTTTTATGGGATATCCCATTTACATTGTTCATTTTATCACTTTTTGATAAAAAAAGCTAGTTTTTCCTGTAGTTTGAATTGAATTTCTTCTATCTAAAAATATGGAACTCTCCTCAAAGTCCTAATCTTACAGGTCTTTAGGTAGGTTCATATAAAAGGCTAAGTGGTCTTCATAGCGTTCAAATCGATAGTCAATTTCTTCGTTTTCCAATAAACTTTTAACTACGAAAAGTCCCAAGCCAGCTCCCTTACTTTGTCGACTAGAAACCGCAAAGGATTGTTCAAACTTATCTTGCTCCTCAGGTGTACAGGCGTTCTCTATAAAGACCCAACCATCTTTTGCTCCAATTTTTAAATAACCACCTTGAACAGAGTGTTTCACCGCATTACTGATAAGGTTGGAAAGAATCAGCTTGAGTACCGAAGGATTTAGATAAGTTTGTTGGTCAGTCAGTTGATTCACAACTGAGATTTTTCTCTCCTTGGCTAACAAGTCATAGTCCTTCAATAGAAGATTGGTCATATCCAGAAGATTGATTTCTTCCTTCTTATCCCGTAATTCCTGTACCGAAGAAAGGGATAGGATTTGCTGGACATGGTGAGTCAAATCATCCACGATACCCAAAGAAACTCCCAGATAATGGTCCCGATCTTTATAGCGTCCAATATTGTCTTTCATATTCTCCAGAAGAATCTTTAGACTAGCTAGAGGTGTTTTCAGTTCGTGGGAAGCACCTCGCAAAAACTCAACCTTCATCTTTTCCAGCTGGAGAATGGCCTCGTTTTTCTCATGCAAATCTGCAATCACAGTCAAGAGATGCTGATAAAGGCTGTTGATTTGTTCCTTGAGATCCCCAATCTCGTCCTTAGAATCCACGTGCAACCTCACTTCTGCATCCAAATCCATCATACGTCGAGTCACTCGTTTGATTTCCAAAATAGGAGCAACAATGGTTCTAGCATAGATAAAGGCGATGAGGAGCGAAATGATGAAAGACGCTAATAACGTATAAGGCAGAAATTGAAGACTGATGTCTTCTGCTTCTTTCTGCAAATCCATAGAAGCTAAAAACTGTAAGGTCATCGTCTGACCATCCTTAGTTTGAACCTCTCTTTCTTCAATAACCAAGGAAGCCGTCTGTCGTTCTTTATCAATGGGAAGATTATCATTGACTTCCAACTTATCCTGAGTCATCTCTCCCTTAACAGCTCCCTTAATATCACTGCTTTTAGAATAAAGTTCAAGGACTTCCTGAATAGTTTGACTGTCCTTTCCTTGGAGAGTTTGAGCAATTTCTGTAGCCTTTTGCCCGATGCTTTCCTGACGGTGACTGAGATAGGTCGGAGGAAAGAGGAAATAGATGGCCAAATGCAAACAAATGACCAAGGTAGAAAATACCGAGAAGGTATAGATAAAAATTTTTTTAAATAAACCTGAACGTCTCATTTTCTCTCCAATTTATAACCAACATTGCGCACGGTAAGAATACAGTCTAAATCCAATTTTTTCCGTAGTTCCTTGATATAGACATCAATCACTCTGTCAAAAGGAACCTCATCTGTCATCTTCCATACAGCATCGATAATCTGCGTTCGAGTTAAGGCTCGACCTTCATTTTTTACCAGATAATCTAAAATTTCCAGCTCTTTTGCATTCACTGCAACTTCTTGACCAGCTACTTTAGCGCTATAGCTGTCAAAGTCTACCTCGGTGTTCCTATAGGTAAAAATACGACCAGTATCATAATAGCGTTTAAAGATAGCATCCACTCGTACTTTTAACAAAGATAGAGAAAAAGGCTTTTCCAAATAACCATCTGCTAATGCAGCAAAGGCACTCATCTTATACTCCTCATCCTGAAAGGCTGTCAACATTAAGACCGGAACTTGGCTGCTTTTACGGATTTCTGACAAAACCTCTAAACCATTGAGTTTCGGCATTTGAATATCTAAGAGAATCAAGGCAACTTGGTGATTGGAAAATTGTTCTAAGGCCTCAAGGCCATCTGCTGCCTGAATGGTTTCATAGCCACAATCCGTCAAATAATCACTAATTCCCTCGCGAATCATGTCTTCATCTTCTACAATTAGAATTTTCATATAAATCCTTTTCTATCAAAAATGCTACCTATATTATATCTCATTTGAGTGAGAATAGGTAGCAGGTTTTTTATTCACTATCCAACAAGAGTTCTTTTGGTTGTTTAAAGAGGAGATTGCTTGAAGCAAGTGCCATAACTAATACTACAAGAACTAAGCCAAGTACAAAGATGATAGCAAAGTCAGAAGGTTGAATGGAAATATCCAGACTTGAAAGTGTCTTGCTAAAGCCGTCAACTTCTGCACCACCACCAAGATTAGAGGCTTGGGCTGCCTTACTAGCTTGCTTAGCCACATCTGATGTGACATTTGCAAGCACTGTATTTCCAATGGCACGAGCAGTATAGTTAGCTAAGAAGTAAGCTGAAATTAGTGCTGGAATTGCAATCATAACTGCTTCTGTGATAAATTGTCCTAGAATACTTGCTTGTTTTAGACCAATTGAAAGGAGAATTCCAACCTCTTTACGACGGGCGTTAATCCATAGTGTCAGTAAGAGAGCAAGTAGAAGAACAGAGAAGCTCAAGCTACCCCAGAAGAGAAGATTAGCCATCTTGTACATGCCTGAGATAGATTGTTCAAGGGCAGGATAGTTAGATGAACTCTTAATCAAGCTATACATCTTCCAGTTGATGCCGTTGATAGACCCTAATTCTTGCATGACACTATCTAGGTTCTTATCTCCAGCTACAAAGAAGGTAGCATCTCCATAAATAGCTGTATCTTCAGTATAACCATAGAGTTGGGCAGCTGTGTGAATATCTGTGATAGCTGTATTCTCATACAGTTCTTGTGAGTAGGTTACAGCAGATTTGTTGTGTCCATCAAAAAGTCCTTTGATCGTTACTTCTACTGTTTCCTTGGCTCCTTTTTCATTATCTGCATCGTAGATATTGGAATTCAGTTTGACCTTATCTCCTACCTTCCAGCCATGTTTAGTAGCTAAGTCTTTGTGCATGAGAATCTGGTATTTGTCATCGTTTGTTAAATGCTCACCTTCGACAAGTTTGTATGAGCCTGACACAAACTTGTCTTCTTTAGAAGAGTCATTGACTCCTGTTATCATCAAGCTACTTCCAAAACGTTGAGCTCGATCTGCAGTTAAATTTTTCTTGGTTTCAGGCGTTTCAATCAGTTCATAGCCTGTCAAATCACCGATAGCATTAATCCGTTTGATGTAGGATTCAATGGCCTTGTTCTCCGTAATTTTTTTGATATCTTCACCCTTGATATTCCCCGCACCACGTGGAGTACCTTGATTGACCCTGCGGTTGATTTGCATGGAGAAACTATTGGTGATATTTTTAAAGGTTTCTTGAGAAGCCTTGGCTGTCGCACCCTTGATTGATAAGCCGACCAAACTCAAACTAGCCATCAAAAGAATGATAAGAAAGATCACAAGCGACTTAAAAAATTTTCTTGTGACATAGGCAAATGCGTTGTGTAACATAAGATTCCTTTCTAGATTTACTTCGCTTATATGTTTTTATATTTCTTTATTTCCCTTAAATAGTGCGGACGGGAGCAACTTCATTTTAGAATTTCATCCCTAATTTTTGAGCCATCTGTCTCAAAAATCCCGTCCTAGATAATAACAAAGTTATTATCTAGGATACCACTCTAGCGGGAAATAACTGTTTAAGAATCACTTCGTTTATAATTACTTAATAGTTTACTAAATCAATTCCAAAAGTTTAAGAAGTAGACTCTATTTTTCAGTCAGTTTCTTATTCTTCAATTCCAGTGTAATATCTGACGCCTGTGCCACTTCCTTACTGTGGGTTACAACGATCACACACTTGCCTGTTTTCTCAGCGAGAGATTTGAGCAAATCGATGATATCCCCAGCAGTCTTAGGATCCAAGTTTCCTG
>CAUUTJ010000067.1:0-5460 GCA_963548045.1 uncultured Streptococcus sp. | reverse complement strand
GACCTAATTGGAAGGTAGTTAAAATTCCAACTGTCAACAGTGAATACTTTGTTCGTTTTTTATACACAAAATTCTTATAATATTTAAAAAAGAGAGGGGTTGACTCTCTCTTTTTTATCTGTTATATCTACGATTCAACACAACTATAGCTGATAAGATAAAGACACCTGCTGTTACTAAGCCAGCTTCCACTGTTTCCCCAGTTTTAGGAAGCTGAGGTTTATCATCTGTCGTTGTTGTTGATGAGACTTCTGTTGATTGCGTTGAACCTTCAGGAGTTGTCGTTGTTGAGCTAGTCGTTGGCTCTTCTGTTGTAGTAGTTGTCGCTGGTTCTTCTGTCGTTGTCGTCGTTGAAGTTGTTGACGGTGCTTCTGTCGTTGTCGTCGTTGAAGTTGTTGACGGCTCTTCTGTTGTTGTCGTTGTTGAAGTCGTTGTTGAAGTTGTAGTTGTGGTTGTTCTATCACCACTTCCTTCACCTGAACCAGTTTCTAAACGCGTCAAAGCTTCAATCGAACGTGACTTGTTAAAGTTACTTGCTGACCATTCCAAAACATTGGCAACTTTAGTACCTTTTGGAAGTTCTGAAGTCAACTCTGTTGTGTACTCAATGTACATAGCCCAGTTCCAGTTGTCACCAAAGTTAATGGTAAACCCTGTGACTTTACCATCTGCATTTCGTGTGAATTCAGCTTTATTGCTAAAGTTATCAATTGGCTCCAATTTAAGAAGAGCTGCTTCGTTTGGAATTTTCTCTGGTTGAGTCGCATAACGAACTGCACGGAAGGAGCTTTCTACCAAGACTTGTCCACTATCACTAAAGTCATCCTTGATAACCATGTTGTTCAACTTATCTTGAACAGCATTCAAAACAATACGCCACTTGATCCGGTTAGGATTTTCTGAATCTTGGTAACCATACTTCATTTCATAGTCACCAGCTTCACCATCTGTTTTATCATAGTTTAATGTGAAATTATCAGTACCAAACTGGAAAGTATATTTCCCAGACTCTGGCAAATTCGTTACGTTAGGGCGAACAGCATATTTCAAAGTCATGACCTTATCTTTGTAATTCTTAGAAAAATAGTCTGTAAAGGTGATGGTCACTTTTTGTGTACTTGGATCTGTCACTGCATTCCCAATTACCTCGCCACTACTATGTATGATTGGAAATGCAAGCTTGGTAATCAATTCCAATTCTTTTGGAAGGTCAAGTACAAGCACATCTCCTTCATTAATTTGTTGAGTGTCTGGGAAAGAAATGTTATTTGTTGCTTCTAAAGCTTTACCAGTGCTGATTTTGGTATCTGCTGTTAACGGCTGACCGTCAACAGTGATCGTTGTTTTATTTGTGTAATCTATAACATCTGCTGCAAACACCGTCGTAAGCACCGTCAAAGATAAGACAAGTATACCCACAAATCCAAACATACGTATCGCATTCTTTTTAAAGTTCTGCATAATCGACTCCTTTTCTTACTTAGATATATCATAGCACTTTTTGTATCCGTTTACAATATTTTTGAATAATGTCATCCCTTTTTATCCAAAATTATCAGCATTTTCCTGACTATTTTTGAAAATATCAGTTTTAATAATCGGTTTTCTTATAAAGTGATACATGATAAGTATAAAAAAGCCGGGACCTGCTTCCCGACTTTACTTTTACTGTTAAAATCCTAGTTTTTCAAAGACTTCTTTGAAATTCTGACCGATGGTATCAAGAGAAACTTCTACTTCTTCTCGAGTTTGGTTGTTCTTGACCTTCACTTGCCCGCTTTCGACTTCGCTCTCTCCTAAGGTGATAAGGGTCTTAGCTCCAAAGACATCGGCTGACTTGAACTGGGCTTTGAGTTTACGGTTGAGATAATCTCGCTCTGCCTTAAAGCCTTGTTGGCGAAGAGCTTGTACCAACTCTAAAGCCTTTATATTTGCTCCTTCGCCAAGAACAGCAATATAGACATCTAGAGCGTTTTCGATAGGCATGGCCACACCTTGTTTTTCAAGGACCAGAAGGAGACGCTCCACACCAAGTCCAAATCCAAAACCAGCAGTTTCAGGGCCACCAAAGTAAGCAACCAAGCCATCATAACGACCACCTGCACAGACTGTCAATTCATTGCCTTCGATTTCTGTGATAAACTCAAAAATCGTGTGGTTGTAGTAGTCCAAACCACGAACCATATTGGTATCGATGATATAGTCTACACCCAGATTTTCCAACATCTGACGGACAGCATCAAAGTGGGTTTGGCTTTCTTCATCGAGGTAATCCAAGATAGATGGTGCATTCTCCACTGCTGCCTTGTCTTCTTTTTCCTTAGAGTCCAAGACACGAAGAGGGTTTTCCTCCAAACGACGTTGGCTATCCTTAGACAAGCTATCTTTCATAGGTGTCAAGTAGTCAATTAAGGCTTGGCGGTATGCCGCACGACTTTCAGGATTTCCAAGAGTGTTAAGATGTAGTTTCACACTTTGAACACCAATCGCTTTCAAGAAGTGGGCTGCCATAGCGATCGTTTCCACATCTGTGGCTGGATTACTTGATCCAAAGCACTCCACACCAATCTGGTGGAATTGACGCAAGCGACCTGCTTGTGGACGCTCATAGCGGAACATTGGTCCCATGTAGTAGAACTTACTTGGCTTTTGAACTTCTGGGGCAAAAAGTTTGTTTTCTACATAGGAACGAACGACTGGTGCTGTTCCTTCAGGACGGAGAGTGATATGGCGGTCACCCTTGTCGTAAAAGTCGTACATTTCCTTGGTTACGATATCGGTTGTATCTCCGACAGAGCGACTGATGACTTCGTAGTGTTCAAAAATAGGCGTGCGTACTTCTGCATAATTGTAGCGTTTAAAAATTTCACGCGCAAAGCCTTCAACGTACTGCCACTTGGCAGACTCAGCAGGTAAAATATCCTGCGTTCCTTTTGGTTTTTGTAATTTCATAGGGAATCCTCTTTATAACTTAATAGTCCTATTTTACCATAAATGAAAGGATTGGGACAGTCGGAGGAGTAAAGAAATAGCTTTAGTCTGTTCCTTTTTCATCTAGTTTACGGACAAATAGCAAATGTCGGCCAGCATTTACAATCTGAGCCAAGCATGGTACAATGAAAAACATCAGATATACGAAGGAGAATTTATGAAAAAGAATATCTTGACGACCCTTGTAGCTGCCCTTGTCTACTTTCTCTGTATCGGAGTGGGGGTTCTACTAGGAAACCTTGTCGACCACACTGGAAATATGTTTTATGCCCCTGCTTTTTCTGCTCTTGTGGGAGGTAGCGTCTATATGCTACTTTTAACAAAAGTACCTCGTTTTGGGGCGATTACAACGATTGGGCTCGTTATCTCTCTCTTTTTCCTCGGGAGCAAGCATGGTGCCGGAGCCTTTCTTCCAGGAATCATCTGCGGGCTTGCAGCGGATGGCATCGCTCATCTAGGTCACTACAAAGATAAGATCAAAAACCTTCTTTCCTTCCTAATCTTTGCATTTGGTACTACTGGCCCTATCCTACTGATGTGGCTAACTCCTCAGGCTTATATAGCAACTCTTGTAGCTCGTGGCAAATCTCAGGACTATATTGACCGCGTCATGGTCGCACCTAACTCTGGCACTATCCTTCTCTTTGTAGCAAGCGTCCTTATCGGTGCTCTACTTGGTGCCCTTATTGGACAAGTTCTTATTAAAAAAATTGCAGAAAAAAAACCATCATAAAAAGAGCCGATTGGCTCTTTTTTATTTATGACTTAATTTCTTTGTCAAGAAGTCTCCCAAGAATTGGATAGAAAAGATAATCAAAATGATAATGATAGTCGCCAAGATAGTCACATCGTGGTTGTAACGGTTAAATCCATAAGCGATAGCTACGTTACCGATACCGCCAGCACCTACTGCTCCCGCCATAGCTGTCTCACCAACAAGGGAAATCAAAGTTACAGTCGTCACACGGATCAAGTCTGGCAGACCTTCTGATAAGTACACTCCTACAATGTCCCAAAATGTAGCTCCACTTGCCTGAGCTGCCTCAATAACACCACCATCAAGTTCTGATAAAACCACTTGAACCTGACGAGCAAAGAAAGCAAACACCGCAAAAGATAGTGGTACAATAGCGGCATTCGGCCCAATACTTGTTCCTACGATTAGATGTGAGAAGGGCGACAAGACTGCCAAGAGAATGATAAAAGGAACAGCACGGAAGATTGACGTAATCTTATCCAAAACCCAAAAGACGAATTTATCTTCTAAGACACCACCAGGAGCTGTCAAGACAAGGAAAAGTCCTGCGACTAGTCCTAGGAATCCTCCAATGATAAAGGAAAAAACTGTCATATAAAGCGTTAAATAAATAGCTGTTCCCCAGCCTGCTTGACCTAACCAGCCCATCTTATAGACGTTTGGTAAATATGTTTGAATCAACTCTGCCATCTTACTGTCCTCCCTTCAATACTTTTAGTTGCACACCAGCCTGACGGATGGCATCTTGAGCGCTTGCCAATGCTTCTTTTTCTCCTGACAAGACAACCACAAGCTCACCGACAGGAGTACCTTCCAAAATTTCGATATTTCCATAAAGAATATTGGCTGTTACTTGGTAGTGTTTGTACAGCTCATTTAAAAGTGGCTCATCTGTAGAAGCACCTGCATACTTGAGTTGTACCAAAATGCTGTTTTCAGATAAGTGCTCTACAATTTCTTGTTTCTCAATCTTGACCATAGCTTCATCAATACCTGTCGCAGTTGAGATAAAGTCCTGAGTCAATGGTTGCTTAGGATCTGAGAAGATTTCAAGAACACTGCCCTCTTCAATCAAGCGACCATCCTGCATCACAGCTACACGGTTAGCAATGTCTTTGACAATCTGCATCTCATGTGTAATCAAGACAATGGTCAAACCTAGCTTGCGATTCAAATCTTGCAAGAGAGATAAGATTTGTTTCGTTGTCTTAGGGTCGAGAGCTGAAGTTGACTCGTCTGAAATCAAAATTTTTGGATCATTGGCCAAGGCACGCGCAATAGCCACACGTTGTTTTTGCCCACCAGAAAGTTGTGAAGGATAGTTTTCGGCACGGTCAGCCAAGCCGACCAAGTCTAATAATTCAGCCACTTTAGCCTTCTTATCTTTCTCGCTAAGTCCAGAGTGTTTGAGGGCGAAGGCTACGTTTTCCTCTGCTGTTTTCTGGCTCATGAGGTTAAAGTGTTGGAAAATCATCCCAATATCTTGACGTTTGCGGCGCAATTGTCCCGCAGTCAAAGTCACCTTGTTATCAAAGATTACATCATCATCAATGGTAATTCTACCTGCAGATGGTTTTTGCAAAAGATTAATAACACGAACCAGGGTTGATTTTCCTGCTCCAGAATATCCTACAATTCCATAAATATCCCCTTCTTTGATGTGAATGGTCACATCCTTGACCGCTGTGATGGTTCTTTTCTTTTGGTGGAAA
>CAUUTJ010000066.1:0-5653 GCA_963548045.1 uncultured Streptococcus sp. | reverse complement strand
TTGTACCAGAAAAATCATTCACAGGAACAGGAACAGGCGTGACTGTTAAACGTGTTGATAAGAACGGTACACCAATTACCGCTACTTACACACCAACTGTAACACCAGTTACACCAACAGCAGAACCAGTTACTTCAATTGGTAAGAAGGGTCAAACCCAAACAGGCAAACCAACCTTCACAGAAGGTGACAGCCGTGTACCAATGAATGACGGAGTTCCAGCAACCTTTGAAGATGGTTCAACTACGAAGACAATTCCAGGTGTTGGTACTTACACAGTAGCAGCAGACGGAACCGTAACCTTCACACCAGAACCTGAATTCACTGGAACTGCACCAGCTGTAACAGTGGTTCGCGAAGATGTGAACGGAACCAAAGCTTCTGCAACTTACACACCAACTGTCCTTCCAATCACTAAGTTTGTTGATAAAGAAGGTAAGGAAATCCCAGGATATCCTGCAGTTGATGGAGAAGAGCCAAAAGCTGAAATTCCAGGTTACCGCTTTGTGGAAACGAAGAAATTGCCTAATGGTGATACTGAACACGTCTATGAAAAAGTGACGACTTCATATGTAGACGAAAATGGGGATCCAATCCCAGGTAACCCAACAGAAGATGGGGAACAACCGAAGAAAGATATCCCAGGTTATGACTTCGTGAAGACTGTTGTAGATAAAGATGGAAACACTCAACATATCTACAAGAAGACTGTGACACCAACTCCAATGCCGGATCCAACTCCGACACCAGAGCCACAGCCACAGCCTACTCCACAACCGCAACCAACACCAGAACCACAACCTACTCCACAACCAAAACCAGAAGAACCAACTATTCCTGTCGTTCCAGAAACGAAAGAAGAAGTGAAGTATATCGATCCACAAAATCCTACTGCACAACTTCCAAACACAGGAACAAAAGAATCTTCTACTGCTGGTCTTGCAATCTTTAGCGCTTTAGCAGGTCTCTCATTATTCGGATTTGCAAAACGCAAAAAAGAAGACTAAGCTAACTTGTGGCTAAGAAAAACCGCGAAAATCTCGCGGTTTTTTCTGTTTGTATTTGAAAAAATATCCTCCAAACTAGATAGTTGAAATCAGTCTTTTATAAGAAAATTTGATAAAATAGAAGTATCAGTGTAAAGGATGAGAGAATGAAAAAGATAATTGGTATCTGGGCTCAAACTGAAAATGGCATTATTGGAAAGGACCAAGTCATGCCTTGGCACCTGCCAGCTGAGCTTCAGCATTTCAAAGAAACAACCATGGGACAAGCCATTCTCATGGGAAGAGTGACCTTTGATGGTATGAAAAAACGGGTTCTACCAGGTCGGACTAGCATTATCTTAACGCAAGATCAAGCCTACGATCCTGAAAATGACGCTGTACTTGTCATGCACAGCAAAGAAGAAGTCTTGGAGTGGTATCAGAACCAAGAGAAGAATCTTTACATTATTGGAGGCAGTCAGATTTTAAAGCTCTTCTCTGACCAGTTAGAAGAATTGATCCAGACCATGATTCATGCGGATATTGATGGCGATACATTGGCACCGAGATTTGAAGAGAACCGCTATGAAAGAGTCCGTCAAGTCCATCATCCAAAAGATGAGAAGAACCCATATGATTTTACGGTCAACTATTATAAGAGAAAGGATTTAGACTAATGGAGCGAAGTGTCTTTGGTTTTTTTACAGCTGTCCTATGTGTCATCTGTTTGATTTGCGCCTTACAAACCTTTCGTAAAAAACGGTTTGGCCTCGCTATTTTATTCTTACTAAATGCTTTTACCAATCTTGTGAATTCCATTCACGCCTTTTACATGACCTTATTTTAAACTAAATAGAAACAGAAAATGACAGAAAGAGGAAATACATGCCAACGAATCAAAATAATGATATGATGGTTTATTGTTCATTTTGCGGAAAGAGTCAAGATGAAGTCCAAAAAATCATTGCAGGAAACAACGCGTTTATCTGTAATGAATGTGTAGAGTTAGCACAAGAAATTATCCGCGAGGAGCTAGCAGAAGAAGTTCTTGCAGACCTTAGTGAAGTTCCAAAACCAATCGAATTGCTCAATATCTTGAACCACTATGTCATCGGTCAAGATCGTGCCAAACGTGCCCTTGCTGTAGCAGTATACAACCACTACAAACGCATCAACTTCCACGATACGCGCGAAGACGAGACAGATGTTGAATTGCAAAAATCAAACATCCTCATGATTGGTCCTACTGGTTCAGGTAAGACTTTCTTGGCCCAAACCTTAGCACGTAGCTTGAATGTCCCATTTGCCATTGCAGATGCAACAGCCTTGACAGAAGCTGGTTATGTAGGAGAAGACGTTGAAAACATTCTCTTGAAACTTCTTCAGGCAGCTGATTTTAACATCGAGCGTGCTGAACGAGGCATTATCTATGTCGATGAAATCGATAAGATCGCTAAGAAAAGTGAAAATGTCTCTATCACACGTGACGTTTCTGGTGAAGGGGTACAACAAGCCCTCTTGAAGATCATCGAAGGAACCGTCGCTAGTGTCCCACCTCAAGGGGGACGTAAACACCCTCAACAAGAGATGATCCAAGTGGATACCAAGAACATCCTCTTTATCGTAGGTGGGGCTTTTGACGGGATCGAAGAAATTGTCAAACAACGTCTCGGTGAAAAAGTCATCGGTTTTGGTAAGAACAATCAAGCTATTGATGAATCAAGCTCTTACATGCAAGAAATCGTTGCAGAAGATATTCAAAAATTCGGGATTATCCCAGAATTGATCGGACGTCTTCCAGTCTTTGCTGCTCTTGAGCAATTGACAGTTGACGACCTTGTCCGTATCTTGAAAGAGCCACGCAATGCCTTGGTAAAACAATACCAAACCTTGCTCTCTTATGATAACGTTGAATTGGAATTTGATGATGAAGCCCTTCAAGAGATTGCTAATAAAGCCATCGAAAGAAAAACAGGAGCTCGTGGACTTCGTTCGATTATCGAAGAAACGATGATGGATGTCATGTTTGAAATTCCAAGTCAAGAAGATGTCAAACTTGTTCGAATTACAAAAGAAGCTGTAGACGGAACTGAAAAACCAATTCTCGAAACAGCCTAGAAAGATAAAATATGGAAATTAACACACATAATGCGGATATCCTCTTAAGCGCTGCAAATAAGAGTCATTATCCTCAAGATGAGATTCCAGAAGTTGCACTTGCCGGTCGATCCAATGTCGGCAAGTCTTCTTTTATTAATACTCTCTTAAATCGAAAGAACCTGGCCAGAACATCTGGAAAACCAGGAAAAACTCAATTGCTCAATTTCTTCAATATCGATGATAAACTCCGTTTGGTAGACGTACCTGGTTATGGTTACGCACGTGTCTCAAAAAAAGAGCGCGAGAAGTGGGGACGGATGATTGAAGAATACCTCACTAGCCGGGAGAACTTAAAAGCAGTCGTTAGCCTAGTCGATTTTCGTCATGAACCTTCTGCAGATGATGTTCAGATGTATGAATTCTTAAAATACTACGAAATTCCCGTAATCTTGGTAGCGACTAAGGCAGATAAGATTCCACGTGGAAAATGGAACAAACACGAATCGATCATCAAGAAAAAACTAGATTTTGATCCTACTGACACCTTTATTGTCTTTTCTTCTGTAACCAGGGAAGGACTAGAGAAGTCATGGGATGCTATTTTAGAAAATGCGTTTTACGAAATAAATTGAAATGACATGAAAATGTCATTTTTGTTTTGGATTTATCTCGCAATTGTAATACAAGTGTAATATAAGTGCCTTTGTTTTCTTCTATCTATATGGTATAATTTCTATAAAGATAAAAGATGATAAAAAATTAATTGGAGATAAATTGTATTATGAAAAAGAAAATACGGAATAAAACGAAATTATTTGGTTTGTTCGTTTCTGTATTAGCAGCGGGGACATTTGCTGCTGCTATGAGCGAGCACGTCACATCAGTTGGCGCTAATGATGGAACTTACCAAGCTTATTCAGACCCTACTGAAGCTTTCATCTCACAAATTGGTGAGTCAGCTCGTCAGCTCGGTCAAGAGAATGACCTTTATGCTTCCGTTATGATCGCACAAGCCATCCTTGAAAGTGGTTCAGGTCAGTCTGGCTTGTCTTCTTATCCGCATTACAACCTTTTCGGTATTAAAGGAAGTTATGCTGGTCAATCTGCAGTGATGCAAACTTGGGAAGATGATGGTGCTGGAAATGCCTATACGATTAATGACGCTTTTCGTTCTTACCCATCTTACTATGAATCATTGCAAGACTATGTAGCTGTTTTGAAACAAGGACATTTTGCAGGTGCATGGAAGAGCAACACCTCTAGTTACCAGGATGCAACAGCAGCTTTGACAGGGGTTTATGCGACAGACACAAGCTACTATGCAAAACTTAATAACATCATTGAAACTTATAATTTGACTCAATACGATTCACCAAATGTTCAAGGTGGTATTACAGGTTCGGTATACAATCCATATCGTCAACAGTTCACTTCACAAGAAATCTTGAATTTGGATATCGCTTGGGCGAACCGTTTGAATTATTAATACTAAAACAGGCATCTGCCTGTTTTTTCTTTTTGTTTTTTAGTACATAGTATTATTCGATATAAAACGTATAAAGTTAAAATTTAAGAATTCTTCCTGAAAACCTTTTCAAACTTTTCTCTCTATGATATAATGATTTTATTCACAAACATTATATAAGGAGAATAGTATGTCTGAATCTAATTTTATTCAAAAAGTTGGAGCGGCGTGTAATAAGAAGGAAGATCTCTATCAGAAATCTAAAACGCGCTATGCTGTCCGGTCTATTTTTGCTGGGGGATTTCTTACTTTAAGTACGGCGGTCGGAGCAGTTGCAGCTGATTTATTAAATACTTTTGTACCTGGATCGGGTCGTTTTCTATTTCCATTCATCTTTGCCTGGGGCTTGGTTTACCTCTTATTCTTAAATGCGGAATTAACCACCTCAAATATGATGTATTTGACGGCAGGGACCTATCTAAAGAAAATTAACTGGAAGAAAGCGTTGGAGATTCTTCTTTATTGTACCTTCTTTAATTTAATTGGTGCTTTAATCGTCGCTTTTCTGTTCAATCAAACAACAGCCTTTGCTCATATCGATCCAAAAGGATTCCTGGCTACGGTAGCAGAAAATAAACTACAACGTAGTAATCAAGTGGTTTTCTTTGAAGGTGTCATTGCTAATATCTTTGTAAATATTGCTATTCTTTCTTATTTGTATTTTAAAGACGAAACGGCAAAGGTGCTCTTAGCCCTCTCTGCTATTTATATGTTTGTCTTTATGACCAATGAACACTTGGCGGCTAACTTTGCTTCCTTCTCATTATTAAGCTTTAATTCAGTATCTAGCCAATTGCCACATTTTGAGTTATTAAATATTTTACGTCACTATGGTGTCACCTTCTTTGCCAACTGGGTAGGAGGAGGAGTCCTCATGGGACTAGCCTATGCTTGGCTGAATAATATCAAGAGTCTTTACAACGACTAAAAAATATAAAAGAAGTTTGCAAAAGTACTTGCATTCTTTTTTTATATGTGATAAACTAATTTACGGTTTGAAAAAACTGCCTAAGACAGTAGGGGAGCTCGACTCATAAAAATC
>CAUUTJ010000065.1:0-6199 GCA_963548045.1 uncultured Streptococcus sp. | reverse complement strand
CATCCCCAATCAGCAGTTCATCATTACCATCACGATTAAGATCCTCAAAAGCATAGTGCCACTCATTGGTGTTCCCTAGCGTTTGAAGGTTAAAGATATATGCATATTCCTCTGAAGTCGCATCGATCTTCTTCAGTTCATTTTGTAAAGCCGTTTGATTCTGAGCAGAAATCGCAACTGCATAAGCCTTGTAGCGGTCTAACACTTCTTGATAGTTCTTTTGTCCTGTATCCTTCTTTTCTTTTTTGACCGATGAAGAGCTTGCCGTTTTCGGTTTGCTTTGGCGCTCATAACGTTTGGGTGCACAAGCCACCAGAGATAGAACAGACGCGCCTGCTAATAGTGTAATCATAGCCTTTTTCATAAAAACCTCCTCATATCTATCATAGTATATCAAAAATGGTCGATTTTTCCAGCTCTTTTCAAGATTTTTACACAAGCATTTTCCCCTCTCCCTCTATGTTTCTGTCCTATTTTCTGCTATACTTAAGGAAGAATACCGATCAAAAGGAGAACATTATGGAATTAAAAAAACGTTCTGAATTTCCTGAGAACGAACTCTGGGACCTCACAGCCCTCTACCAAGACCAGGAAGACTTCTTGCGCGCCATTGAAAAAACTCGTGAAGAAATCAATGAATTTGTCCGTAACTACAAGGGCAACCTCCACACCTTTGAAGACTTTGAAGCTGCCTTTGCGGTCTTTGAACAAATTCACATCCAACTCAGCCACATTGGCAACTACAGCTTTATGCCACAAACTACTGACTTTGGCGATGAAGCTTTTGCGGAAATTGCCCAAGCAGGGATGGATTTCGAAACTTGGGCCAGCGTCGAACTCTCTTTCTTTGATGATGCCTTAGTAGAAGCGGATGAAGAAGTCCTTGAACGTCTCGGACAACTCTCTCACCTCACTTTTGCCATTCGTCAGGCTAAAATCAAAAAAGCTCACTACTTGGGAGCTGATGTGGAAAAAACATTGACCAACCTGGGTGAAGTCTTCTACGGACCACAAGACATCTATACCAAGATGCGGGCAGGCGACTTTGAAATGGCTGATTTTGAAGTAGATGGAAAAGTTTACAAGAATAGCTTTGTCACCTATGAAAACTTCTACCAAAACCATGAGAATGCGGAAGTCCGTGAAAAAGCCTTTCGTTCCTTCTCAGAAGGTCTCCGCAAGCACCAAAACACGGCTGCTGCTACCTATCTAGCCCAAGTTAAGTCTGAAAAACTGATCGCAGATATGCGGGGCTACGACTCTGTCTTTGACTATCTCTTGGCTGAGCAGGAAGTGGATCGTGCTATGTTTGACCGTCAGATTGACCTGATCATGAAGGACTTCGCTCCAGTCGCTCAAAAATTCCTCAAACACGTGGCCAAGGTCAACGGCCTTGAGAAAATGACCTTTGCTGATTGGAAGTTGGACTTGGACAGTGCGCTCAACCCAGATGTCACCATTGATGACGCTTATGACTTGGTCATGAAATCTGTGGCACCTCTTGGCGAAGAATATTCTCGCGAAATTGCCCGCTACCAAACCGAACGTTGGGTCGATTTTGCCGCCAATGAAGGCAAGGATTCCGGTGGTTATGCAGCCGATCCTTACCGCGTCCATCCTTATGTCCTCATGAGCTGGACAGGACGAATGAGCGATGTTTACACCCTAATCCACGAGATCGGACACTCTGGTCAATTCATCTTCTCAGACAACAACCAAAGCTACTTCAACGCCCACATGTCGACCTACTATGTGGAAGCTCCTTCTACCTTTAACGAGCTCCTCCTTAGCGACTACTTGGAACACCAGTTTGACGATCCTCGTCAAAAACGCTTTGCCCTAGCTCACCGTTTGACAGACACCTACTTCCACAACTTCATCACCCACTTGTTGGAAGCAGCCTTCCAACGCAAGGTCTACACCCTGATCGAAGAAGGTGGTACCTTCGGTGCTAGCAAGCTCAACAGCATCATGAAGGAAGTCTTGACCGAATTCTGGGGAGACGCCGTTGAAATCGATGACGATGCAGCTTTGACCTGGATGCGCCAAAGCCACTACTACATGGGACTTTACAGCTACACCTACTCAGCTGGCCTAGTTATCTCAACCGCTGGTTACCTGCATTTGAAGAACTCCGAAAACGGAGCTAAAGATTGGCTAGACCTTCTCAAATCTGGCGGTAGCAAGACCCCACTTGAGTCTGCTATGATTATCGGAGCAGATATCTCAACGGATAAACCGCTTCGGGATACGATTCAATTCCTTTCAGACACTGTGGATCAAATCATTGCCTACAGTGCAGAATTGGGAGAATAAGTACAATTTTCAGACTTAGTTTATTCTAAGTCTGATTTTTTGTCTAAATATTACCAGTTAGTAATTGAAAGCGCTCTTATATTATGGTATGATTATTGTGAAAAATATTGAAAAATATGGAGAGAAAAATGAAAAAGTTTGTCGATTATATCATGGCCCAACCAGTATGGAAAGTTGTTCTTTACGGTCTCGGAATCCTCTTTATGATTTTTAATCCCGAGATCATTCTTCCTATCCTATTTTTAGGTGGTATAGGATTTGCATGGTATTTTACTAAAAAGAAACCCAACGCTACTAAAAGAAATATCGCTGCTATTGCTTCAGTTCTTGCAATCGGAGGTGCATACTTAATCAACCCTAATATAGCTTCCACTAAGCAAGAAGAGCAAACTCAAGCTACTCATTTCGCATCCACTCCTTCTAAAAAAGATGAGAATGTGAAAAAAGAGGCTGAGGCAAAACGTGAAAAGGAAGCAAAAGAGAAAGCTGAAAAAGAGAAAAAAGAAAAAGAAGAACGCGAGAAAAAGGCGAAAGAAGAACAAGAACGAAAAGAAAAAGAAGATCGCGACAAAAAAACGAAGGAAGAACAGGAACGAAAGGAAAAAGAAGAACGAGATAAGAAAGAGGCCGAAGCAAAACAACTTGCAGAGCAAGCTGAAGCTTCTGTACAAGCCTTAGAAAACAATCAAATAACAGAAAATATTGCCCCAGCACAAGCTGCCATCGCAAATGTAGCGGATCAAGGAACAAAAGACCGCTTAACTCACCGTGTTGGATTAGTACAAAATGCCATTAACGTCAGGGCACAACAAGCCGCTGAAGCTGAACGTGCTAGACAAGCTGCAGCCGCTGAGCAGGCAAGACAAGCCGCAGCTGCCCAACAAGCGCAGCAACAACAGGCATTTGTCACACAACCTCAACAAGGGGGCTATCGAAATTGTAGTGAAGCACGCGCTGCAGGTGCTGCACCACTTCGTAGAGGGCAGCCTGGATATAGCGCTCGATTAGATAGAGACGGAGATGGAATCGCCTGTGAATAAAAAAATTACGATTCTCATTTTGTCCATTTGCACAATCTCTTTACTTGCTATTTTATTCCTGAATTTTAAAAAGAGAGAAATTATTACCCCAGATTCTTACAAAGAAGCAATGACTTACGTCAAAAAGATTCATCTATCTGAGGTACAAGAGAAAATCGCCAAGAAAGAAGATTTCATCCTCTATATCGGTCGCGAATCCTGCCCATACTGTCAAAAATTCGCTCCCAAATTAGCAGTTGCTATTCAGAAAACGAATCAGACTGTTTATTATCTTGATAACGATTCAAAAGAGCGAAAAGACATCACAGCCTTCGCCCATGATATGAATATCAAGACGGTACCAAGTTTGTCATCTTTTAAAAAAGGTAGTAAAGAAAAATATCTAAAAAAAGGTAGCAAATCAAGTATCGAAGAGATTATGGATCTCTTGACTCAATGAACTAATTTTAGAATGTCAATACAAAAAGAGTAAGATCGAGCGAATTGTTCCTCATCTTACTCTTTTTTACTAACTCAACTCAGCTACAATGGCCTTAATTTGTGCTGCGGTGTGTACCCCTGCGACTTGTTTGACAACCTGTCCATCTTTTTTAAAGAGTAAGGTTGGGATGGACATAATGCCGAAAGCACGCGCTGTTTCAGGATTTTCGTCCACATCCATTTTCAGGATTTTTAACTCATCTTCCGAAAGTTCTTCCGATAATTTTTCTAAAATAGGAGCTTGCATGCGACATGGACCACACCAGGTTGCCCAAAAGTCTACCAAGACCAATCCTTCTTTAGTTTCTGCTTCAAATGTTGCATCTGTAATTGCTTTTACCATTGTTTTTCTCCTTTAGTTTTTGTATTGATCGAGGTCTTGCTTCATCAAATAGAAGAAGACATCTCCGTAAGTGCCTTGATAATCGAGTTCGTGCCCATTATAGGTCAATTTTTGTACGGGATAGTAATCCGCTACACCAATCAAGCAGGTCTGTTGGGATCGTTCAAACTCTTCATAGGAATCAAAATGCATGACTCTTTCATGTTTTGCACCATCTAGATATGTAATTTCAATCATATCAGTAACCTCTATTTCTTAAGATGTATCCATTGTAACTCCGTTCATTACATCTGTCAAACAAAACGACTTCCTCAGAATGATGGATCTTGTGCGATAAGGAAAAGACAATAAAACAAAAAATCTCCCCGAAGGGAGATCGATCTGGTTTATTTTACCTTACGATGCTAGGAACCGAAGCCGAAGATTATACTGGATAAAACCGTTCTAGAAAAGGCGACGAACTGAAGATTGTAGGCTCTATCGTGCCATTTTCATACATGATGTATAGTCCAAGTGTAATGAATACTAAGGGCACAACGATTCGCTCATATTTTTCAATTGTCTCGGATATTAACGGCATAGAGGATAGCACACGACTAAGCTCGCAAAAGATAATTATGCCGATTGCAAACACAAGCAACGCCACGAGTGTCTGTGACCAATCTAACGAAGCAAAATAAGGTATATAGATACCTAAATTATCTCCGCCAGACGCAATTGTTAGCAATGTAACTGTCCAAAACAGTTGATTTGCCTTGCTTTGTTCAAATCTTTCAATAATTTCTTCCTCTTCTTCCTCACCTTCTCCAACAATTGCAAAGCGAATCCCTAAATAGATAGGGATTAAACCAAGCAATCCAACCATCCATGCTTCAGGCACGAAATTGACGACATAAGCAGCAACTAAACTCGCCCCTACAAGTAAGCCTGTGCCTAAATATTGCCCCGCATAAATATGCCACTTCTGTTTATTCTGTGATAGCTGTGCAAATAAAATAATTAAAATAATTAAATAATCAATACTGGTGGAAATATAAACACCAATAGCAGATATGATTGTCTGTCCCATAAAAAAACTCCTGTATTAGTCAGTAATAAATCAGCAGATTTTAGGGAAACACAGACACATTAATTTAGCTATCGCTAGTGGGTAATGTCGAACGTAGGAAAGCATTTTACTCCTCCTCAAAACGTAGTTACAAAGTAATTTCTAGCTGGAATTCGGTGACTACTTCCATGTAAAGTATAACCCACTATACTTTACTTCATAAAGTGTAGGCTCTCCGAGGGAGCTTGCAGACTGCTACCATTTGAGGTTTTTGTAGTCTCCAAAATTGTGGCCGATAAAACCTCAATAAAAAGCCCTCTGAATTCAGAAGGCTCCATTCTTGCTGGATAAAACGTTTCTAGACAAGGCGCCGAGCCGAAGATTGTACTGATGGTACATCGAGGCGAAGTCAACGAAGTATAGAAACGTTTTAGACGCAAGATTAGCGACGAAGTCCAAGAGAGTTGATCAACTCACGGTAACGGTTAACGTCATTTGTACGAAGGTAAGCCAACAAGTTACGACGGCGACCGATTTTCTTCATCAAACCACGGTAAGTAGCGTGGTCTTTTTTGTGTTGTTTGATGTGTTCGTTCAAGTGGTTGATTTCCCAAGTAAGGACAGCAACTTGTACTTCTACTGAACCAGTGTCACCTTCGTGACGTGCGTATTGTGCAATGATTTCATTTTTTTTCTCTTTTGAGATTGCCATGATAAGCTCCTTTTCTTTATGCTCTATCCGAGTGGCAGGTTTGGCATATCCTGCTACCAAGAAAGAGTTAGTTGTCTATTCGACCTTCTTATTCTACCAAGATTTCATCTTTCTGTCAAACACTTATGTTTCCTTCAAGATGGATTTTTAAGATGAACCTCAAGAATTTGAACGGTTTGATGGAGCATTCTTCTAGCAAGTTATTCAAAAGAGAGTGGGACAGAAATCGGTAATTCGTTAGAATTCGATTTCGTCGTCCC
>CAUUTJ010000064.1:0-6349 GCA_963548045.1 uncultured Streptococcus sp. | reverse complement strand
CGGCATTTTACATCATAACTTTAAAAACACTATCTGAAAAAAGAGTGAATAACTAGAAAACGGTGACCAAAGTTAGGTGTATTATTTTAATGCTTACAGACCTAAACTATTCCCCTATTGAAACAATATTGATTCAAATTTTATGAAATTAAAAAGTAGATAGCGTTCTGAAAAGCCTTGATATTGCGCTGTTTTAACTTCAACTGAAACTCATGCTTTCCAAACCAGGTCTTAAGAAAGCTCGTAAAGCTAGCCAGTTCTCTAAACGTTAATTCGTTGCTGGACAGCAGAATACAAACGAAAACACTTTGCATCTTGCAAGGTGTTTTTTTCTATGAGAACTGGCGGTGCGCAATTAGGATAGCTCTAGCGACTTTAGTCGCGTAGAGATATGCTATGCACAGTTGCCCCAAGAAAACAAGCGAAGCGATGTTTGATTGGATGGCAACCACTGCACTCAAAACGTTAATTCGAAAGAATTACTATACTTACAAAGAGCACCTTTCGGGGTGTTCTTTTTGTATATTCATAGTAAATTGTGACAGTTGATGTAGTTGTTGTGGCTTCAGCTACTTGCAAATAGGGCTGCAATTTGATGGAGTTAATTACGTCTAATTTTTAATTGACAGGTTATATGATCATCATCTTAAAATGATTTGATTTTCTTATGTTTTTATATGAGGATAACTGAACTTTTGAAAATAGAATATGATGGATATTGATAGACGACACTTATTTGCTACTTCCTTTTATATAAGAAATTATTGCTGGTACATTAGTTGAAATAGAGGTTTAAGGGATTCTTATATTTTGTCAGGATTTCTTATAAATGTTGGCTATAAATTAATAATTCTGTCAATGGCCCCAGTTTCTATTAGATTATTAGTTGTTATAAAATATTTGCAATTATCTTTACGTAGTGCTATAATCAAGGAAATAATATAGTGACTATAATTAAAGGAGCTGCGCAATGAGACACAATTTTTTTGAAACAAAAGAACGTTTTTCTATCCGAAAGTATTCTATCGGAGTTGCTTCTGTTTTATTATCGACATTATTTTTTGCTGGTGGAACTGTTTTTGCTGATGAGATGAAGGATACAGTTGAAGTACAAAGTTCAATCGTGGCGGAAAGTAATGATACCAGAGTTGATAAAATTCAACAAGATGATAGTGAAAAAAGCGACTTAACGAAAATAGAGAAAAACGAGAATTCACAAAGTGATACTGTAGCAACTACTGATGAAAGTCCTATACCGACTGAATCTACTCCCGTGTCTTCAACAATTCATACAAGCAACTCTGAGTCTGTTCTAGGTGGGGAGGAAAGTGTGGAAGCTCAATCTTCAGTAAAACGAGTGCGTTCTAAAAGAGAGGTGTCTTCGTTAACTGAAGATAGTGCAACAACATTCGTTAAAACAGGTGATACGATTACAGTTCAAAACCCAAACGTTGAGGTAAATTTTCCAAATGGTAATAGTTTATATGCTCCAGCCGAAACTGTGCTACATATGGAACTGCCTGATGAATTAGAAATTAAACAAAATGATAAAATTGTTGTGGATATTCCAGACGCAATCAGAATTCCTACAAGTCTTCATTATGATGTGACTGGACCAAGTGGAGAAGTTATCGGAAATGCTTTTCTTGATTCAGTCAAAAATAAAGTAGTTACAACTTTTACAGATTACTTTGAGAAGAATAAGATTTCAAAACAATTTACTTTAACGTTTAGTACGGGATGGAAATCATATGTCAAACCAAGTGTTCCAACAGAGCTTAATTTTAGCGGTCGAAAAATTACAGTAACAGTGGGACCAGAGACTGCACCAGTACCAGTAGAAAAAACAAAGGTTACAAAGTACGGAGAAGCAGTTACTGGACATCCAGAATTAATTCGATGGACTATTCGTCTTAATTCTGGAAGCCTAGTAGCACCACAAATTTTAACAAATTACCAATTGATTGATACTCTACCAGATGATCAAGAGTTGGTTCAGGATGGGGATCCAGTATTAAATGAATTTGATGCAAATACAAAAGCAACATGGAGGTTGGGGCATGCGACGGATATTCCTTCCGACCATGTAGATTTGTGGAATGGAAAAGCTCTGAGAGCTGAAAAGGTTCAATCAATTTCGCCGTGGGTATCTAAAGGGAATGCGATTCAATTGCTAGAGAATATTAAAGAAAGTTCAAATGGATTTTCGTTTAAGATAGCACAATTGAATGAATTGGTTTACGTTCGTTATATGACTAGGCTGAAGCAAGTTCCAAATACAAATGAAGAGCTCCAACAACAGCATGGAAATGATATTAAAATTACTTACAACAGTGGAGAGGAACAGAGCTATCAGGCTACTTTTGCCTTTAAGGCCGATGGATCTGGATCTGCGACGAAAGCAAAGAAACCAGCAAGGGTTGATTTATCATTTACAAAACAATTGGATGGAAGAAAGCTGAAAGCTGGAGAATTCACTTTTAATTTAATTGATCAAACAGGTCAAGTGGTTGATTCTCAAACGAATGATAGTTTCGGTCATATTACTTTCATTCCACAGTTATTTAACCATGCTGGTGTTTACCACTACACAGTTGAAGAGACTCCAGGAACGCTGACTGGTATCAATTACGATAGGATGAAAGCTGAAGTGACCATCACGGTAAATGATAACGGTGATTCCTACGTAGCTCAAACAACTATGCCAGCTGATACCGAGTTCAACAATACCTTCACACCATCTCCTGTTAAAGTAAACCTGGAATTCAATAAAGCGCTTTCGAATGGCAATTTGAATGCAGGTGATTTCAGCTTTACGATAACTGGTGATAATAATGTGAATGAAACTGTGACCAACAAGGCTGATGGGAAAATTAATTTCAGCGAATTGTCATTCGATCAAGTGGGTGTCTACAACTATACTGTAAAAGAAGTGAAAGGTGACAAAACTGATGTAGACTACGATGATATGACCATTGCAGTGAAGGTGACTGTCACAAAAGATGAGGATTCAGGCCAGTTAACTGCGAAAACAGAGATAAATTCGACAGGTGGTGAAGCAACTGGTACTGATGACATAACTTTCAATAACCATGTTGTAGCGCCAGTAACAGCACAATTTGACTTTAGTAAAGCTCTTGCAGGACGTACCCTAAAAGATGGTGAATTCAGCTTCGTCTTAAAAGATGAGAATGGTAGAGTTCTTCAAACGAAAAAGAATGACGCCGATGGTAAAGTTGCCTTCGATGCACTAATGTATAAGAATAATGAAGTTGGTGTTCATAAGTACACCGTAGAGGAAGTCGCTGGTTCAGAAGCCGGAATGACCTATGACCCAATGAAGGCAGAGGTGACAGTGACTGTAACGAAAGATGGCCATACTCTTACAGCGATCAAAGCCCTTCCAACGGATACCGAGTTCAATAATACCTTCACACCGACAGCGACAAGTGCCCAATTTAATTTCACTAAGAAATTGGAAGGTAAATCCCTTGAAGCTGATGCCTTTACCTTTGAATTACTTGAAAATGGCAATGTGATTCAAACAAAGAAGAATGCGGCTGACGGAACGATTCAGTTTGATGCTATTTCATATGATAAAGAAGGGACTCACACCTACACTGTTCGTGAAGTAGCAGGAACAGATACAGACATTGACTATGATAGCATGACTACCACAGTTATAGTAACTGTTACGAAAGACGCTACTACAGGCCTTTTAAGTACTAAGACTGAAATGACTTCAACAGGTGGTGAAGCAACTGGAGCTGATGACACAATTTTCAATAATTACTTTGTAGCTCCAGTTAAAGCACAGTTCAACTTCACCAAGAAATTGGAAGGTCGTGAATTGAAGGCTGGTGAATTCAGCTTTGTTCTTAAGGATGAAAAAGGAAATGTGATCGAAACAGTAACGAATAATGCGGATGGTAAAATCCAATTTTCACCTCTTACATTTAAACGTGGTGAAGAAGGTACTTATGTTTATCATGTAGAAGAAGTGAAAGGTACTGAAGCTGGTGTCATTTTTGATCACATGATCGCTACTGTAAGTATCACAGTGAAGAAAGATGGTAAAGTGTTGACAGCGACGACTCAGTTACCAGAAGATACAGAGTTTAACAATACTGTTATTCCGCCAACACCGCCAACACCGCCAACACCGCCAACACCGCCAACACCGCCAACACCACCAACACCACCAACACCGCCAACATCACCAACATCACCAACGCCACCAGCTCCGGCACTCCCTGAAACTGGTGAAGTACAATCAGCATCTGCTGTATTGTTAGGTGCTGCACTTGGTATGGTTGGCCTTGTGGGGATTGTGAAACGCAAAAAAGTTGAAGATTAAAGTTGATATGATCCCTATAAATTAATTAAAGAGTCAAAAATGGATGTTCATATTTGAAAATCTATATTATACAGTTTTCTAATCTTTGATTAATAGAGATATATCAACGTTTATAGACATTCAAGAGAACTCTCTTGGATGTCTTTTTTTGTTTCGCTTAAACATTTTAAAACGATGGGAAACCGCATAATAGCAATACTTATCAGAGTTTCATCGTGTAGTCGTCAAATATCTAAAGCTGCGATATTACTATTTTTGAGAAGGTTTGTATGCATTCTAAATGCACCAAAAATGGTTCATTTTTTATGCTATAATAGGAAATAATTAAAGCAGTGCTTTTTTCTTGGAGAGGATATTAAAGTATAACATCAATAGATGATCTAACCAAATTTGGGCCTGCAAAGATTGGTGATATTTTACAAAATCGTCAATTTCGATAGACTGAATAGACTGTATCAGAGAGAAGTGTAAGTTTTTATGCAGTGAGGATTTAAGGTACACAGTAAGGGAAATGTATGAGAAAAATTTTAATTGGGCTAACTCCACCTACCTGTTTGATAGCTGATCTAGTAAGTTACCATATAAGCAAAGATGGACTTCTAAATGTCAGAGTCCTACGTCCATTCAATAGAATAACAAACATGACAAAGAACACCCTTCGGGGGTGTTCTTTTTGTATAACTGAATTTGAAGCAAATATAAAACCACCCTATCTTCCACGGTCAAACATGACTGTAGAAAATAGAGTGGATCTAGGATGTTAAAGACTATTTGTCGTCTTTATGAAAGATATTTTTAACGCCCTTGATAGCTCCTTCAACAGCTTCTTTTGCATCTTCAGCAACTTCTTTTGCTTTTGAAGCAACTTTTTCAGCAGTGCCTTCAGCTTCTGTTTTTGTATCGCCGGTTAATTTACCAAGGCCTTCTTTAACAGAACCTTTTGCTTGGTTCAATTTTTCTTCTAATGACATAGCGTCACCTCCATGAAGTTAGTCGTTTATTTCTCTGAATGCAATACTGTTGATTTAAAAAAATAAAAAATATTTGTCTCAGATTAGAATGAGTATATTCTTTTTAAAATGGAAAGTCAAATTTTTGCTACGGCTAAAAAACAGGATCGCTTTCCGGTCACGAATAATGACCGACTAATAAGTCACGACATTTCGTTTTTACAGCAAAGATTTGAAACGAAAAAAGCAAAAAACTTTTTCTGTCTCCAATGAAATAAATGGTATAATAATCGTGAATGGAAACATCGTAACGCTGTTTTTTGAAAAAGAGAAGATAAATATGAAAAGAATCCTCACAACCTACCCTATTATCAGCACTTTAGCTCTAATCTGTTTGTTGCTTGGTCTATTGACTTCCTTTTATGGGGATGCTATGTATGACCTATTGGCCTTTCATTCGAAGCCGGTCTATGGTTGGCAATATGTCAGTGGGACCCTGATGCACGGTAGTAAAGGCGCACCTATCTGGTTTTTATGGGTCCATTTGTTGTTAAATGGACTCATGATCCTTCCCTTCGGAGGACTGCTAGAAAGAAAAAGAGGCTCCAGACAAGTCTTAATCGTTTTTGTGACGGCGACAGTCCTCTCTTCCATCGTTTTTCACTTTTTAACCCAGGAGCAGGACATTCAGGCAACAGGGATCTCTGCTGTAGGATACGGCTTTGTGACCGGAGGGGTTATGATCCTGCCAAACGTGTGGAAAGAATTTTCACGTACCGTAAAATGGCTTTATCTATTCTTGATTTTTCTATCTGGCCTCATGCTCTTACCAGCAATTACCGGATGGATCTCAACGCTATTGCATCTTTCAGGGATTGTGAGTTATCTATTGGTCTTTATCGGAAGTAAAGGCTTGAAGAGGAGAAGCTAACTATTAAGACGGCTCCTCAGTAAGGTTTTCATCGTACTTCCTTGACTCTTCCTCTTCCAGGCCGTATAATATTCTATATCAATGAAGAAATCACCTTTTGTCATTGTGCAA
>CAUUTJ010000063.1:0-6782 GCA_963548045.1 uncultured Streptococcus sp. | reverse complement strand
TCTTGCTCGACAATCCAAAAACAAGAAGAGGCTAGGACTTTTGTCCCAGCCTCTTTTCTCTATTCTCAGATAATTAAACGCTGCACTCACTAACTTCCGCATTTCCCTTCACAATCATTCTCATGGTCATCAACCAGACCTGCCGCCTGTAGGAAAGCTAAAACTGCGACTGGACCTGTAAACTTGAAGCCTCGTTTTTTGAGATCTTGAGATAACTTTTCAGACAAAGGTGTTTTAGCAGGTGCCTGGCTGTGGTCAGGAACATCATTGATGATGGTTTTCTCATCCACAAAAGACCAGAGGTAGGCATCAAAGGGACCGTAGGTTTTCTGGACTTGTAGAAATGCTTGAGCATTGGCACGCGTAGCAAAAATCTTGGCTCGATTTCGAATGATGGTTGGATTGTCTAACAAGTCCTCCAACTCTGCATCCATCATCTCCGCAACACCTTGGACTTGGTAGTTGTAAAATGATTCTCTGAAAGCTTGGCGCTTGTTGAGAACCGTTTCCCAAGACAGACCCGACTGGTAAGTTTCCAAACAAAGTAACTCAAAAAGAGCACGGTCATCATGAAGGGGTTGGCCCCACTCTGGTAGTGTAAAATAAGTTGTGTGAACACAAAAAGGAATAAATCCGTTATGGTAGAGTTGCAACACATTACTAGAAAGAGATTTATTCCTATGACTCAGTTTAGCACAGAACTACTTAACTTCCTAGCCCAAAAGCAAGATATTGATGAATTTTTCCGTACTTCTCTTGAAACGGCTATGAATGATCTACTTCAAGCAGAATTGTCAGCCTTTTTAGGGTATGAGCCTTACGAAAAAGTAGGCCATAATTCTGGTAATAGTCGTAATGGAACGTATTCACGGAAATTTGAAACCAAATATGGGACTGTTCAGTTAACTATTCCAAGAAATCGTAATGAAAACTTTACCCCAGCTTTGATCCCCTCTTATGGACGTCGAGATGTCTACTTGGAAGAGATGGTTATCAAACTCTATCAAACCGGTGTAACGACTTGAGAAATTAGTGACATCATCGAGCGAATGGATGGTCATCACTATAGTCCTGCCACAATTTCTAATATCTCAAAAACAACTCAGGAGAATGTCTCTGCTTTTCATGAGAGAAGCTTAGAAGCCAATTACTCTGTTTTATTTCTTGATGTAACCTATCTTCCATTAAGACGTGGAGCCGTTAATAAAGAATGTATTCATATCGCACTTGGCATTACACCAGAAGGACAGAAGGTTGTTCTTGGATATGAAATCGCCCCAAATGAAAACAATGATTCATGGTCCACCCTGTTAGATAAGCTTCAAAAACAAGGCATTCAACAGGTTTCTCATGTAGCGACCGATTGCTTCAAGGGGCTTGAGCAGATGATCAGTCAGGCTTACCCATTAGCTAAACAACAACGTTGCTTAATTCATATTAGTCGAAATCTAGCTAGTAAAGTGAAACGAGCAGATAGAGCGGTTATTTTGAAGCAATTTAAAACGATTTATCGTACTGAAAATTTAGAAATAGCAGTCCTAGCTTTGGAGGACTTTATCGCTGAATGGAAACCAAAGTATAGGAAAGTCATGGAAAGTCTGGAGAATACGGATAATCTTTTAACTTTTTATCAGTTTCCCTACCAGATTTGGCACAGCATTTATTCGACAAACCTCATTGAGTCTCTTAACAAAGAAATCAAACGTCAAACGAAAAAGAAGGTTCTTTTTCCTAACGAGGAGGCTCTGGAACGTTATTTAGTTACTTTGTTTGAAGATTATAATTTCAAGCAAAGTCAACGTATCCACAAAGGGTTTGGCCAATGTGCTGACACACTTGAAAGCTTATTTGATTAACATTCTTCAACTCTATTTAGGTGTTTACGCATAATTATTGACAGTATCCTTTTTTTCGCTTATAACTAAAAGCTTAGAAAAAACTCTAGCTAGATAGTTACAGTTACAATTTGAGAAAAGTATTACCAATTAAAACAACTATTCGGAAAACAGTTATTTGTTGAATACACATGTTAGATATGATAAACTACTACTAACAAGAAAATTGTTAGATTTGAGGCTGATATGAAACAAGAAACACTAATGAAAAATATAAACGGGTTGCTTGAGATTATGCCTTGGTATGTTAAGGAATATTATCAAGCAAAGCTCGTAATTCCATATAGCTATAAGACACTGTATGAGTACTTAAAGGAATATAGACGATTTTTTGAATGGTTGATTAGAGATCATGAGAAATTGGGTAAAACCGCACGATACGCAGATTATGATACGATTGCCGATGTTCATATTGATGAGCTGGCCCATTTACCAAAGTCTATTATCGAAGCTTATTTTGTCTATCTTCGTGAAAATACTGAGCGTCGTTCAATCTCTGAAGTCAGCATTGTTCGGACTAAGGATGCTCTCTCAAGTTTGTTTAAGTATCTTACTCAAGAAACTGAGGATGACGAGGGTGAGCCTTATTTTTACCGAAATGTCATGGTTAAGGTCAAAATCAAGAAACCTAAAGATACCTTGGCTAGTCGTGCTGATAACATGAAAGAAAAACTCTTTTTAAATGATACACAGGCTTTCTTGGACTATATCGATAATGAACATGAAAAGAAAATCTCAAAACGTGCCCAGGTATCGTTTGTCAAAAATAAAGAGCGTGATCTTGCTGTTATAGCACTTCTACTCTCAACTGGAGTCCGTTTATCTGAATTGGTGAACCTGGATATGCAAGATGTAAATCTGGCCACAAGAACAATTACAGTTATTCGAAAAGGTGGGAAAAAGGACGTTGTAAATATAGCTCCATTTGGGATCCCTTATATCGAGCGTTATTTAGAAATTAGGAAGGGACGCTACGCAGCAAGTGATTCAGATAAAGCATTCTTCTTAACGACTCAGAATAAAGTACCTGCAAGGCTTGGCACACGTTCTGTCGAGCTCTTGGTGAAGAAGTTATCTACCGCCTATGGTAAGCCTACTACTCCTCACAAACTGCGACACACACTTGCGACACGTCTTTATGAGCAAACAAAAGACAGCCTCCTAGTCTCTCAACAATTGGGACACAAGGGGACTGCAATGGTAGAGGTATATGCACACGTAGCTGCAGAGACAACTAAGGAAGCATTAAGTGACTTGTAGTTTATTATCACTTCTGTTTTAGATATACACGATACATAGTACAATGGATATATATGTATCGTATTAAGGTTCCATAATTACAGTTGGTTTTAGTTAATCTAGTTAAAAAGCAACAACCACATCATATAGGCTGTTGCTTTTTTTAGTGTATATGATTTTCCAAAAGCTGAATTTGAAGAATATTGTCGAATTGAACTAATCTATATCCTTCACTAGTCTTTATTGATATTTCCTTACGAGACAGCTCTCTCACTTCGCCGAATAAAGTAATTTTTCTATCACGATGTTTGATAGTGAACTGCCCTTTAAGTTGGTTGACATAGAGTTGAGAAAGTAATAAGAGTTTCTGAGGCTTACTTAGGTCTGTTGAGAAGTCAACACGATTTTTAGCAGCATGTAATGACGAGGTATGCTCGGATAGAAAGAACCCCATCCACTTTTGCATCCCTGGATCCTGGTATTCTCTTGCTGCTTGAAATGGTAAATAGGAACGATCAATCATTTTAGACCATCCAATCCACCAGCAGAATGTCCTCCGATGAGCCTACTTCTGGCAACACTCCTCGATGCACTATCAAGTGCATTAGCTTTTAACAGAGAAGTAAAACCAAATTGGTCTCTGATAGAATCTATTGCTGTCTGGAGCCTTTCTTCTTTTTCAATTTGTTCGACATCATCGAATAGTGAGATTAATCCAAAAGATTCATCTACAAACCCAGAATAATTAACCGCTACACTTCGGATTGCCCCTGAAGTGTATTTATTATGGAATAACTTCAACACATAGTTTGTCAGCATGTCGGTGTTATTCGTTGGTTCAATTTTCATTTGAGTATTTATAGAACGTTTGTTCTCATGTTTAGAGTAGCCAAGGTGTATTGAAACAACAGTCGCTTTTTTGCCTATCTTTCTTAATCGGATAGCAACTTGCTCGGCCATCTCTCTAAGGACAATTTCAATATCACGTTGTCTAAAATAGTCTCTAGGGAGAACCTGGGAGTTGCCTAGACCTTTTGATTTGGGTTTGTAGGGCTTATGAACGTTACTTTCATCAATACCATTAGCATGAAACCATAAACGAAGGCCAGCTACTCCTAGTTCTTTCTTCAAGATATCCGGATTTGCATTTGCCAAGTCTTTGATTGAGTGGATACCTAACGTGTTGAAGCGTTTCTCCATTCTTTTACCGATGCCCCAGAAATCTGTCATCTTAGGAATAGACCATACCTTATTCTCCACATCCTCATAGGACCAGTTAGATCTCATAGTTGGAGTTTTCTTTGCTTCATTATCCAGGGCTAGTTTAGCTAGTAAAGGGTTGGCATTGGACATACCAACGGTTGAATAGATGCCAGTTTGTCTCCAGATGTCCCTTTGAATCCTTGCTGAAATAAGGTCAAGTTTTTGCTTTCGTGACAACTGCATATCTGGAACGAAGTAATTAAGAGAACTAGATAGGTCAATAAACCCCTCATCTATAGAATAGGGGTAAATATCGTTAGGGCTACCATAGTTTTGAAAAATGCCTTGGATTTCCATATTAACTGCGATATACTCGTCCATTCTGGGAGGAACGATGAAAGTCACTTTTGCCCAGTCTTCAATGAATCGCACGTATTCTGGATCCGTTCTTAGTCCTTGTTTCTTGGCATTGTAATACGAGAACTTTCTTGTTTGAACATCAAAAGGGAGGTCGTATGCTCTTCCTACGTTTGATTTCCCAAACACTTTCTTAAATATCGGTGAAGAAGCTAGGATAAGACCTGCAGAGTTATCAGCTCTACTCATAACACATAGAGAAGTCTTTAGAGGATGTAGCCCTCTTTCAACACATTCTACGCTAGCATAGAAAGACTTCATATCAATAAAGGCAATATCACTGCGAGGTTCCCTAGTGTAATCAAAATATCCCATGTGTTACCTCTTTTTGTTAGTATATAAACTAACAAAAGTATAGACTATTTTGGTGAGGTTTTCAAGAGTTACAGTGTTGCCAATAGTCTTTGAGAGTAAAAAAAACACCAATAGCTGTGTAATTGGCGTTTTCAGTAGTCTTCTAAATATTTTTAAAAGGGGTATCGAGTTATGTGGAACTTATTCAGAACTTCCTGATGATGGCTCGGTAGTAGCATGATAGTTATTTGCCTGGTCAATCATATCTTGCACATAAACACCCAAGAGTGTGTTATAACCATTTTCATCAATATTACTATGAAATTCAGGATTTACCCTTGTTTCTTTCGATGATTCGGGAACTCCAGCATCTTGTTGTTGTGCAGGTGTTGTAGGGGTACTTCCAGCTACCGTATTGCTGTTACTCTGAGCTGATTCACTAACAGTAGCTTGAGTAGAGCTTGAACTAGACGATGATGGTTTCGTAGAGGATGAGGTTTCTGTTTTTGAGGTGTTTTTGTTTGTGCTATCATCTTTAATCTCGATTAACTTCTCATATATTTTTTGCGTCAAAGCATTTTGTTGTGAGGCCGTTAATGATGCTGCGACACGAATAACAACTGTTCCGTATACATAGTGTGAACCAGGGTTGATGACAGTTGGCAGGCCATCGAAAGCACTTAAATAGTCATTTCGTTTTTTGGCATCTTCAGCCGTTTTATAGACCTCAACACATCCACCTGCATCTGTACCTTTTGCAACTAAATCAGCTCCAGCAACTGGATTAGTCACTTCATTGTCAGAGAAATAAACTGCTGCCGTATAACTTCCTTGCTTGTTTAAACCTTGGTTTGGATCATTATCTTCTGTGGCTGACTGAACTTCTGAAATCGTATCAATTTCCTTAAGACGACTTTCCACAAATGTATTGGAAGGATTGGTAATTTGTTTTAACTGCTTAACACTTGTTGAATACTTCTGGTTTTTATCATTAAGATGTTTTATTTCTGTCGAGTAGTTAATTGGTTTTTTTAGTGATTTAACTTGTTTATTGATGTCGCTTGTTTTCTTTTTGATTTTAGGAATTACTTGCTTCTTCTTTTCAGCGGTTGAGACTTCGTTTTTTAGTTCAACCGTCAGATTTTCGTCTAAGGGCTTATCTTTACTACTAAGTAGTTTCTTAGACACTTTAATTGTTTCCTCTAAGCTACTGTTTTCTTTTTGAATTTTAGCTGTCACTTCATTAAATGACTGTACCGCTCTTTGATGTGGTGAAATTGCAAGTACATAGTACCCTATACCAAAACATAATAGTACGATAAGAGAAATTATGACACTTTTCTTTGTATCAATTTTTTTCATAAAATCAAATTTCATTTTCAATCTCCAAAATCAAGTCTTCAGGATCCCAAATAGCTATCAGGGATTTACTATTAATTATTCTGTTTTATTATACTTAAATATTCTAACATTTTAAAGTAGTCTTTTGATTATTATTCAAGAAAATTACTGGAGTTTAGAAGTTTGGGATCCTGTTTATCAACGATACTAAATAAATATTTCCTTTTTTTGAAGTTAAGAGTATGAGGTAATTCAATGTGTTAAGAAATAATTCATTCTGACTGAGATGAAATAGGGGTTCACTACACGTCAATAGATGTGAGAAACCTTGATTTTAAGCGATTCTTGAAATTCTAAATTTCACTACATTGCAATATAAATCAACCGAATCAC
>CAUUTJ010000062.1:0-6890 GCA_963548045.1 uncultured Streptococcus sp. | reverse complement strand
TCTAGTATATCAGATGAACATGTCTTTTGTGTTGCACTTCATTTTACAATAGGGCGCCTGATATTGAATATGAAGATAGGATTATTTCTGATATTGGATTAGCACTTTCTAAAAATGGTCTGAGCCAAATAGAGTGTGCTTTTACTATAGATACAAAGAATGCAACTATACAAGTTCCTTTTCATAAGATTCTCTATTTTGAAACATCTCCAACGGTTCATAAGGTAATTCTTCATACAACAGAAGAGCAAATTGAGTTCTATGGTCAATTATCAAAAGTTGTAAAACAAGATTGCAGACTATATAAATGCCATAAATCATTTGTTGTAAATCCCGAAAACATTGTGAGATTGGACAAAGAATTAGGTGTTATTTATTTTGAAAACGGAGAGTCATGCTTGGTTTCGAAAGCTAAACAAAAAGAGATTGTTGCTAAGATGCTTGTTCCAAAATCCATGGCAGTTTGATGTATATAGTATTTTTATTTTAAATGTTATTTTCTGATTATGACGAAAAAACGACTGTTTATGACTTCAATGAAAAATTTAGCTTTCTATATATTATAATAATCTCGTAAATTATCAGAAAAGGAATCTCACTCATGAAAAATACAAGTAAACTTATTGGTATCCTATCAGCTCTAATTGTAGTTATCCTTGCTGTCTTCTTGGTGACTAAGTTTAATAGTCATGAGTCAGCGCGTGTTAGCACAAGTAGTAGCCCAGCTAAAACGGTTAAGAAATCATCTTCAAGCTCAAGCAAAGCTGTTAAGAAGGATAAGAAATCAGCTCAATCATCAACTTCAGCAGTTTCAAATGAAGAAAATGACAATCAGGCTTCAGCAGTAGCACCTAAAGCTTCTTCTCAAGAACAAGCTCAAGCAGGAACTGCAGATGGCGGACAAGTGGCTGAAGCAGCAGCTGGATCAGACAAGGTTAAATCTGAAAAGAATACAAATAATAGTCAATCATCGCTTGACTTTGGTGCCCTTGATAATGGTGATATTAGCTCTCTTGTGGGAACTTGGACTAATGCGAATGGTGAATCAGTTACAATTAACGCTGATGGTACAATTATTAAAAACTCAACAGGTTATACTGCTCAATTGAAGCCTCAAAGAGTTTCAGATAATATTTTTTATGCAGGAGTATTCTCAGATACAAGCTCAGCTGCATTGAGAGCGATTTCTGGAGGTAGTAACGGCTCTGATTACCTTGTTATTGGTCAAGACCAAACTGCTGAAGGTTTCCCTTATTATCGTAACTAGTACGAAAAAAGATTGCTATTTATGAACTGCACCCCAAAAGTTAGACAGATAAAATCTAACTTTGTGGGGTGTTTTTTAATTGATTGAAGTGAAAAATGTTACAAACTATTGTCTTTTTTGTAACAAAAATGTAAAATAAGTAAAGAGAACAATAAATCTCATTTTGAATAAATAAGAGAGGTTCATTTATTAAAGAAATGCTCTAACTTAGAATTTCTCTTAAGATTATGCTAAAGGAAGTTATGCCATGCTTAACATCTATGTTTTAGAGGATCATTTTATCCAACAAAATCGTATTGAAGAGGTTATTCATACGATTCTTAAGAAAAATAACATTAAAGTGGGCGACTTTGAGGTTTTTGACAAACCCAATCAACTGTTAGACTTTATTACCGAGCGAGGGTCTCATCAGCTCTTTTTCCTAGACATTCAGATTAAAGACGATACTAAAAAAGGCTTGGAAGTTGCAAAGCAGATTCGCAAGAGTGACCCCTATGCCAATATTGTTTTCTTCACGACTCATTCAGAGTATCTTCCCTTAACTTTTCAATACCAATTGGCAGCTCTAGACTTTATTGATAAGTCTTTGGAGGGTGAGGACTTTCAAAAGCGTCTGGAAAGTATTATCTTATTAACCTGCAAAAAGATACAGAGTCAGAATCCAGAAGACGCTTTTCGGATTGAGAATGTTAAGACCGTTATTCAGGTTCCCTTTCATGATATCTTGTACTTTGAGACCTCGGATATCGTCCACAAGGTTATCCTTTATACTAAAGAGGAGCAGATTGAGTTTTATGGCAGTCTCTCTCAAATTGAAAAGAGTGACCCTAGACTGTTTAAATGCCACAAATCTTTCCTTATCAATCCAGAAAATATCATCAAATTAGATAAAAGTACGGGAACAGTCTATTTTGAAAATGGTGGCGTTTGCTATGTTTCAAAGTTGAAACTAAAGAAATTGCTTGAGAGAATCAGCCTATGACAGCAATCAATTTTTTGTTGGATAATCTAGACTTTTTAGCGGAGATTATCCTCTTTATACTCATTTATCAATACATTACCTCCGAGAAGATAAAGCTAAGATGGTATATTATCATCCCCTTGGTTATCCGATTTTTGTTTGTGCTTTCTCCAGCCCTGTCCTATGTTTTAGGGCATGCCTTCTTGGTTGTTTATTCCCTCTACAGAAATCGTTATGGCAATAGGTTATTAGATATTTTCTATGGCTTGTTTCCAATCATCATAGAAAGTCTTGTTCACAATCTTATTATTTATGGGATTGCCTTGGTCATCAATCGTCATTATCTGATTGTACTTAACCATTTTCATTTAAACCTTGTCATTGAGTTGCTAGTCTTTCCTGTGTTTTGGTTAATCATTAAGACCTTAAAAGTGGATTTCAAAGCATTGAACTATGGTTTTCGAAAGTCATTTTCAAAGTACTTTTTATTACTCATAGATATATCAATGTTATCTTATGCCCTCCTTCTCCAATATATTACCTTTTTTGTGCAACAGAGCCCTGGAGGAAGAGATTGGCATGTTTATCTCGTGGTGACCTATGCTTTACTCTTTCTTGCGACCCTTGTTTATATCAATGCGACCTTCAGTGAGAGACTAAAAGAAGAAGTCCTACTCCAAAAAGATAGGCAAATGAGTGATTTGGCTCATTATAGTCAACAAATCGAGCAACTTTATACGGATCTTCGTCGCTTCAGGCACGATTACCTAAATGTCTTGTCTAGTATCAAATATGGCATTGACTCTAAGGATATGGCTATTATTTCCGGTATTTACGATAACATCCTTGAAAAAACAAAGACTCGGATTGAGGGGAAACAGTACGAAATTGCCAACTTGATTAATATTAAAGATGAAGCCGTTAAAGGTGTCCTGGCTAGTAAAATTTTGGAAGCACAGGGACAGTCTATTACCATTCACCTTGAGGTCAGCGACGTCTTTGAAGTATCAAGGATGGAATTGTTGGATTTCATAACAGTGTTGTCTATTTTTTTGGATAATGCTATTGAGGGGAGTTTGGATAGCAGTACTAAGGAAGTAAATATTGCTCTTATCAGTGGAGAGACAAAGGTAGTAATAGTAGAGAATACCATTGCTCCAGAATCTATCAATACAGTCGGTATCTTTAAACTTGGCCGCTCAAGTAAAGGAGAGGGACGTGGTATAGGTTTGTCCACTGTTCGAGAGATTTTAGGGAAGTATCCTAATTGTTCTTTGTCAACACAATCTAAAGACTATCGTTTTAAACAGACACTAAAAATAGAAGATGTGGTCTGATTATGACGGAAAAAACACCGTTTATGACTTCAATGAAAAATTTAACTGTCTATATATTATAATAACCTAGTAAATTATCAGAAAAGGAATATCACTCATGAAAAATACAAGTAAACTCATTGGTATCCTATCAGCTCTAATTGTAGTTATCCTTGCTGTCTTCTTAGTGACTATGTTTAATAGTCATGAGTCGGCGCGTGTTAACACAAGTAGTAGCCCAGCCAAGACGGTCAAGAAATCATCTTCAAGCTCAAGTAAAGCTGTTAAGAAGGATAAGAAAACAGCTAAATCATCATCTTCAGCAGTTTCAAATGAAGAAAATGACAATCAGGCTTCAGCAGTAGCACCTAAAGCTTCTTCTCAAAAACAAGCCCAAGCAGGAACTACAGATGGTGGACAAGTGGTTGAATCTACAACACCAGCTTCTCAAGTTGGAGGAGTTGAAGGTGGTCGAGGTGCATGGACAGCAACTTCTGGAACATTGACACTTGATGAGGAAACACCTGTTTATGCTGCTCCAGATAAAGATAGCGGAGCAGTTTCTACACTTCCTGCCGGAGATGTTGACTGGGATAAATATGAAATTTTACCTGATGGAAACTGGTATAGTTTTGTTAAGAATGGCCAACGTTATTATATTTCATATTCAGATGTAGGACATTGATAAATGATTTAAAAAGCAAACATGATAACTCGTATAAAGTTATCATGTTTTTTATGTTTCCCTCTACTTTTCCTAACAAAATTACGAATAAATAAGTATGGCTTGCTTCGGCTTTCGATTATGACAAAAATCGGACAGTTTATGATTTAAGTGGGAACAAGCCAAATAAATTTGGTATACTAATGGGTAAGTGAGAAATATTTAGTAATATTCTGTAAAGTACTTGTAATATTTGTCACCGAGTGTTACAATCAACCTGTAACATCAATTCGATAGAGAGAATAATTGATATGAAACGAGAAAAATTTTTACACGAACAACAACGTTTTTCCATTCGTAAATATTCATTTGGGGCAGCATCAGTTCTTTTAGGAGCTAGTTTGGTCTTTGCAGGTCAAGCTTTGGCTGATGAGCATCATGAGGTGTCAACATTTTCAGATGCCACTTTGCGTGCTACATCAGATAGTGATGCTGTGACTGCGGCTGATATTTTCAGTGGCGTAGCAACAGATGGGGCAGCATCAAGCGAGAAAGCTAGCCAAGTCTCAGCAACTAGCCAAACCGCTAGTGAAACTGCTACTAGCGAGGCTACAAGTGAAGTGAGTGCTAGTACCTCACAAGCAACAGATAAAACTTCTGAATTAACAGCTGCCAGCTCAGAAGCAACAAGTGCTACAAATGCTTCATCTGAAAAAGCCACTAACCTTGATGTATCTGCCTTAACGAGAGCAGCTGTCAATACTAGTTTGGTGAGCCAACCAGCTACAACTACAGACAGCGACCTTCCAAGCCAAGGAACTTATGTCTACAAGGAACGTACAGAGGTTAAGAATCAACCTAAGGTATCTGCCAAGGCTGAATTTTATGTGAATCCAGGGGACAGCGTCCTTTACGATCAAGTCGTGACAGCTGATGGCTACCAATGGATTAGCTATAAATCATACTCTGGTGTGCGTCGTTATGCGCCAGTGAAGCCAGTGGCCGCTGGTAGTGGTAACGGTAATAGTGGTAATGGGGATGGTAAACCTTCTAATGGCGCTCAAGCCACAACAGGTGCTTTGGATATCCCAGCGACAGGAACTTACTACTTTACACGTGACACAGATATTAAGAAGGAACCAAAAGCAGACCTCAAACCTACTTTTGTTTTCGGTAAGGGTGACCATGTCATCTATGATAAAGTTTTGACAGCTGATAATCACCAATGGATTTCTTACCTTGGTTATGACTATGTTCGCTACTATGCAGATATTGCGACTTTGACACCTGCAAAAGCTGAAACACCAACTGTTAAACCAACAGAAAGCAACCAAACAAAACTAGAAGCTACTGGTGCTGAAAACCTTCCAGCAAGTGGCACTTATAATGTGACACGTAGCTTGAATGTTAAAAATGAACCTAAAGCTTCTGCAGAAACGCTTTATACTTTGGAAAAAGGCTACAAAGTGAACTATGACAAGGTATTGACTGCGGATAACCACCAATGGATTTCTTACATTAGTTACAGTGGTACACGTCGTTATGTGGATATTGCGGCTTTGAAAACGACTGAGTCTAAACCGGTGGCTCCTAAAGATGGGGTTAAACCTGCTCCAAAACCTGAACTTACGCCAGAGAAAACTACTGATAATTCAGAAGTGACAGAAGTACTTGAAATCCCAGACAAAGGGACTTATCACTTTAAGAAAACTGCTAATGTGAAATCTGAACCTAAAGTTTCCTCTAAGACTGAATTTACTTTCGAAGATGGTGATTCCTTGTCATATGATAAGGTTATGTTGGCAGATGGTCACCAATGGATTTCTTACAAGAGTTTTAGTGGTGCTCGTCGCTATGTTGATATTGCTAAAGTAGAGGTTAGTCAAGACAAAGCTGGTACTACAACAAGCGAGTCAGATCTTAAACCAAACCAACCGGTTGCTTCAGAGAATGTTAAACCAGTAGATAATAAGCCTATGGAAACCAAACCAGTCGATAAACCGGCTGAAAAACCAGCAGTGACAGGAGCTGATAAACTTCCTTCAAGTGGGCGTTACAACTTTACTAAGACTGTAGATGTTAAGGACGAACCAAAGGTGTCAGCCAAGACTGAGTTTGTTTTTATGAATGGCGATTCTGTCTTTTATGATAAGGTTTTGACAGCGGACAATCATCAATGGATTTCTTATGTCAGCTACAGTGGTAAACGTCGTTATGTTGATGTTGCGACTGTGAAAGTAACAACAAACAAGCCAGTTGAGTCTAAACCGACTGAAAATAAACTTACCGGTAAGCTTAACATTGAAAATATGACTGAAAATGGCTTTGATGTGGTTATTACTGAGGTTTCAGGTGCTGGTAAGGCTATCCAGGAAGTACTTGTTCCTGTCTGGTCTGACAAAGACGGTCAAGACGACCTCAAATGGCCATCTGCAAGTAAACAAGCAGATGGTAGCTACAAGACACATGTATCTATCAGCGATCACAAGAATAATCGTGGTGATTACACTGTCCACCTCTACTATAAGATTGATGGTAAACTTCAAGGTGTTGGTGGCACTCATACCAGTGTTCCAGTTCTTCAAGATCTTAGCCACCAATTGACCAATAACGGTTCTTACTACAGTGTTCGTGGTAAATACGATGATATTATCATTGTCAATAAAAAACATGGTCTTTCTA
>CAUUTJ010000061.1:0-6915 GCA_963548045.1 uncultured Streptococcus sp. | reverse complement strand
CTCAATTAGGTGGTAAGGTTGCTCTTGTTGAGAAATCTGAACTTGGTGGAACTTGCTTGAACCGCGGATGTATCCCAACTAAGACTTACCTTCACAATGCTGAAATTATTGAAAATATCGGTCACGCTGCAAATCGTGGTATCGTGATTGAAAATCCTAACTTCACAGTTGATATGGACAAACTTTTAGAAACAAAATCTAAAGTTGTCAATACCCTTGTAGGTGGTGTTGCAGGACTTCTTCGTAGCTATGGAGTTGATGTTCATAAAGGTATCGGTACTATTACTAAAGATAAGAATGTCTTGGTAAATGGTTCTGAATTGCTTGAAACTAAGAAAATCATCCTTGCTGGTGGTTCTAAAGTCAGCAAGATTAATGTTCCGGGTATGGAATCACCACTTGTGATGACGAGTGACGACATCCTTGAAATGAACGAAGTACCAGAAAGCCTTGTGATCATCGGTGGTGGAGTTGTCGGTATCGAACTTGGACAAGCCTTCATGACATTCGGATCAAAAGTAACTGTTATCGAAATGATGGACCGTATTGTTCCAGCAATGGATGCTGAAGTATCTAAGAACCTTCGTTTAATCCTTGAACGTAAAGGTATGACTATCTTGACAGGTACTAAACTTCAAGAAATCATTGAAGAAGATGGCAAACTCCGTATCAAGGTTGAAGGAAAAGATGATATCATCGCAAATAAAGCCCTTCTTTCAATCGGTCGTGTTCCAGATCTTGAAGGTATCGGTGATGTTGAATTTGAATTAGAACGTGGTCGTATCAAGATTAATGAATACATGGAAACTTCTGTTCCAGGTATCTATGCGCCAGGTGATATCAACGGTACTAAGATGTTGGCTCACGCTGCCTTCCGTATGGGGGAAGTAGCAGCTGAAAATGCACTTAAAGGAAATCACGTTGTTGCCAAATTGAACTTGACTCCTGCAGCTATCTACACACTTCCAGAAGTTGCAGCAGTTGGTTTGACAGAAGAACAAGCTCGTGAAAAATACGATGTTCAAATTGGTAAATTCAACTTTGCAGCAAACGGACGTGCCATTGCTTCTGATGCAGCTCAAGGTTTTGTTAAAGTTATTGCCGATAAGAAATATGGTGAAATCCTTGGTGTTCATATCATTGGTCCAGCAGCAGCTGAATTGATTAACGAAGCGTCAAGTATCATCGAAATGGAAATCACTGTTGAAGAAATGCTTAAGACAATCCACGGACACCCAACATACTCTGAAGTTATGTACGAAGCGTTTGCGGATGTTCTTGGAATGGCTATCCATTCACCTAAGAAAAAATAAAAATAGATAGACTAGACTGGAATTATTTTCCAGTCTCTATCGTATTAGAAGGTATCTTATGAAATACATTATCAATCATTCAAACGACACTGCCTTTAATATTGCTTTAGAGGAATATGCTTTTAAACACCTTTTGGACGAGGATCAAATCTTCCTTCTTTGGATCAACAAACCATCTATTATTGTAGGACGTCACCAAAATACGATTGAAGAAATTAACCGTGACTATGTTCGTGAAAATGGAATTGAAGTAGTCCGTCGAATCAGTGGTGGTGGAGCTGTTTACCATGATTTGAACAACCTAAACTATACAATCATTTCAAAAGAAGATGAAAACAAGGCCTTTGACTTCAAGAGCTTCTCTACTCCAGTTATCAATACTTTGGCTGAACTTGGTGTTAAAGCTGAATTTACAGGCCGTAACGACTTAGAAATCGACGGTAAGAAATTCTGTGGAAATGCACAAGCCTATATCAATGGCCGTATCATGCACCATGGTTGTCTTCTCTTTGACGTGGATTTGTCAGTCCTTGCTAACGCACTCAAAGTTTCTAAAGACAAGTTCGAATCTAAAGGTGTTAAATCCGTTCGCGCACGTGTAACCAATATCGTAGATGAATTGCCAGAAAAAATCACCGTAGAAGAATTCCGTGACTTACTTTTGGAATACATGAAAAAAGAATACCCTGAAATGACAGAGTATGTCTTCTCAGATGAGGAATTGGCTGAAATCAATCGTATCAAAGAAACTAAGTTTGGGACTTGGGACTGGAACTATGGTAAATCACCTGAATACAATGTCCGTCGTGGAACTAAATTCCCTAGCGGTAAGGTTGAAATCTTCGCTAACGTCATTGAGTCAAAAATTCAAGATATCAAGATTTACGGTGACTTCTTTGGTATTGAAGACGTAGCAGCTGTAGAAGATGTCCTTCGTGGTGTCAAATACGAACGTGAAGATGTCCTCAAAGCCCTTCAAAGTATTAACCTAGGTCGTTACTTCGCAGGAATCACTGCAGAAGAAATTGCTGAGGCAGTGGTGGAATAAAGAAAGAGAGATCCATGTAATGTGGATTTCTTTTTTATTTAAACTTGATAATCGATCATCATGAGAGTATAATATAGTGGAAATTTTAAATATATAGAGGAAAAATTAATAATGATAAAGATTCCAGTTGAAAATCTTGGTCTATTTGAACAGTTAGATCGTACTGTGGTAGCATTTTTTAAGAAACAAGAAACTACAAATCCATACGATTTGAATGTCAGTATCACACAAGAACACTTCGATAAGAAAAGACAAGAGTTAGAACCTTTAGGTTTTCAAGCTGTACAAATCCCTCTGGGAATGGCCTTAGACAATGTTATTCAGCAAGCTCATTTTAAAGACTTGATTATTGGGGGTCTTGCTCCTGAGGAAATCATCGTAAGCAAAGAAGCGTTAATGCCAATGAAAGACATCGTGGATAGTTTTTGTATTATGTATGCAGCAGCGAATAACCGACTTGAAAATTGTAAAGCTTATGAATTAATGAAAAATAAAACAGTCTACTTTATTGGAAAACTTCTTACTGACAGTCCTCAAAAAGGTGATGAAATTGCTTATATGGGTATTGATCGTACAGCTAGTGACGGTACGCCATATGAAGCTGTTAAATGTTTTTTAACGAAAGAAAGTGCTGAGAAGTACAATGAAGAAAAAAGACCCGTAACCCCTGCGAATCTGGCTTATCTAAAGTCATTTTGGGGAAAGCCAGTTATAATTGAGCCACACAGAAATTATTGGATTGAATTTTTATAGAATAATAAAAGAGCGATAGATTTTTATTATCTAACGCTCTTTTTACAAATATTACATAAATTACATTATGTGACATTACAAACTATCCAGGGCATTTTTCTGTTCATCATTAACGATATGGGTATACAAGTCGGTAACTTGTGTGCTAGCATGTCCTAGCTGGTGACTGACCAGAACCTGTGATTTGGTCGCATCATAGAGACGAGTTGCTAGTGTATGACGCAGTTTATGGGGTGTTACGCGGACTTTGAAGTCTTCTGAATATTTGGCTACCATCTTTTCGACACTAGAAGCGTCAATACGGTTTGGAACACCTCTATATAAAGTTAGAAAGAGGGCTGTATCAGTCTTTTCTGTCTTGTAACGTTTGTCTCGAATAGCGAGATATTGCTCTAAATAAGGTTTAGCAAAAGCAGCAACATTGACTGAGTCGCGTTTTCCACCTTTTCGAGTAACATCAATCACCATCATCTTGAGGTTGAGATCTCGAAGGTCCAGGTTAACCGCTTCAGAGAGACGGACACCAGAGGCAAGAAGGAGTGCAATAATTGCCAAATCTCGCTCTTTATTCTTATTAAAGGAAGATAGGGCACGATTTGAGAGAGTTTTGGGGTATTTCTCATCGATATAATTCAAAAAACCCTCTGTTTCATCGCCTAAAAAGAGCTTTTGCTTAATATTTTCGGCTCGAGCAGCCAAAGTTTCTTTCTTTTTCTTGGTAGCAACTTTCTTCATAACATTGCGATAGAAATAAGGTTCCCCTTGTTCATTTTCAACTTCTTCAGTCAAGTACTTATAAAGACTAGAAAGCGCTGATAAAGTACGGTTGATGGTTGTTTGGGAGACACCATTCTTTGTCGTATTAGCATTAAGCAAAGGACGTTCACGTAAGTAAAGAATAAAAGATTCCATGTCTTTCTTTGTCATATTCTCAAGTACATCTAAAGGTATATTTGCCATGGTGTCAGCATTCGATATCCCAGATTCTAAAACCCAGCTGAAAAATCGATCGTATTCCTTTAAATATTCGTACAAGGTCGTAAAACTGTAGGGAACAGCTAGTTTTGATTGATAGTATTCCAGAACATACCAGGGCATGACTTGTTTGAGTTTATCAATACGTTCTAATAAGATCTCGCGTTTCATGTTTTTCTCCAAATCTTTCTATACTAGTAGTATAGCATAGCTAGATATATTTTTCAAGAAAATTATAGTTTTTCGGAAAGATATTATAGGGGATATATGCAATATCTAAATCTTTTACCAAAAAAACTGAAAATTTTTCAATTGTACATTTTGACAATTTAAAAACACTTTATATTACTTAAAGTGTTCTTATTTTTTTATATCTTTTTTAAACTGTATAAAATATTCTTGCTTTCTTCTGTAACCTTTGCAAATCGAACATGCCTTTTTATTTCGCTTTCTGTAAGCCATTCTTTCTTTTTCTTTAACTTGAATTTTATAACGATGTTCTGGATTTTCCTGACATATCCCACCATACAGACATATTACTCAACTTTGTGATTTCAGTTGGATTTGCTATTAGGAGGTTATTTAAATAATCCCACTCATGCATTAGAGTTTGTTGTGTTGTTGCTAAGTCGTTAAATCCTTTTAAAACTTTTTGATTTGTGCACAAGTATGTAAATATTGTAAAACAATTTCAAAATGTGGTAGACTAGATATGAATTTTGATGGACGATAATTAGGTCAGAGAAAAGGTTACAGATGGAAAAATTAGTTTTTATCGGAATGCTAGTTTTCTTGGCATTTGTGTTTATTGGAATATTGTTTTGGCTGCGTTATAGAATGAAGAACACCTTTGAGAACGGTGTTCCAGTGTACGATGCCCCAGCAAATAATCAGACTAGGACGAGTAAGCTAAGCGTAGGAGAGTATGCAGTGCACATAGTTTTAATACTAATTAGCGCTGTAATTGCCTTTAAGGTCATGGGCGTGTTCCGTCATGGGGCGGCGCCAATTGGTGCTGCTATAATCACGCCTTCTATAATGGCGCTTTTCAATGCACGAAGGAGAACCGGGAAATCTTGGATAGGTATCGTTGCAGTGCTTATGGTATTCGTGTTTTTGATGTTTGTATATATAATTATAGGTCTACCTGATAACGCACCTCCACTTAAAATTGACGGAACTGAAATTCATCTTACAGAGACTAAGATTTCGGATTTGATAGACCAGGGGTTTGAAATCTATGTGTCAAATGGTAGACATGATTATCCTAATTATAATGAGCTTTTGACAACGGGAAGCTATTCTAAATACCAAGGAGCTGGGGTTAGCGTACCAAACGGCTTTAAGTCATATGACTCAGCAGTTACGCGATCTACCTATCTTCTTGTAAAGAAGAATGTAGTTCTCGGATGTGTAGGTGTTTACGGAGATAAGAGGAAGAGTACGGAGCTGAAGGACTGTGTTGTTACGCAGGTTTGCTTGGATTCTGAATGCACAGCTGCTGCTAAAAAATATGGAATTTCATATAATATAGATGGTATAGATTTGCTAAAGAAGCTTGACGAAAACGAGTTCACGAAAGTATTTGGGAAAAAAATATGGCTGACTCCAAGCGAGCCAAGAGATGAATATTTGGGTCATTATGGCGTGCAGTGGGGAGCAGGTAACAATGAATTCTTTTGGAATCATTATTTTATGAATTTAGACCTTGATTCGAATAATGATATAGTTAATTTTAATTTTAGTTCTAATATTGCAGCAGAGCGATAGAAGAATTTGCAAGGATAATTAGGCAAAATGAAAAAGAAAAAAGTACTAAGTAAGACAAAGTATGCTATTTATCTTCTAGTGGTCCACCTTATATGCATACTTTTTACTATAAGCAAAATAATGATACCTTCATGGGGTCACTGGTTAGAGACGACACGCTTTCTTTGGACAAGCATTCCTACCTATGTATGCGTGTTAATAGCCATTTTCCCAATAGTATGCTTTTGGCCATATTTGATTAGTGCAGATTTTAAGCCAGGTACATCAAAGACCTTGCTTGCTACTTTTGCTCTAATAGTAGGTAACGTGACTCTGATTTTGATATATACGACTATTTTGCACAAGGTATTATAGGTATAAAAAAATCCCTTTATAGGGATTTTTTGATTGCTTCAAGTAGCTCGTCATATTCTTCAAATGCTGGAACCTCAGGATGCTCCTTCTTGATTGATTCGGTGCTTCTAAACAAGAATCCTTGTGGGTGTCTCCTTGAAAGAAGTCGGTTTAATCGACGGTCAAGGCAGTTGATTTGGTTAGTCCAAATTATTCGGCAAGCCATAAATACTCAAATTTCTCCCAATAACATTGTCATCATAGATAGTTTTCCCTTATCACTTTGTCAACTAGTCCGTAACCATAGAGCACATGTTTTTAATGAACTAGCCGACATTGGTTACAATTCTTCTAAGCACCTTTGGGTCTATGGATTCAAAGTACATATGCTGGTCACCCTATCAGGCTATATTCTGAATTATGTTGTAACGCCTGCCTCAGTACATTATATTAGGGCAGTTGATGACTTACTAGAAAATTGTTCTCAACCCTATGTTTTAGCTGATTTAGCTTATCTTAGCTATGAACTCAGAGAACAGTTGAAACAGAAAGGTTACCATCTTTGGACGCCTTTACGTCAAAATATGGCAAGAGCTAAACAACATAATCATTGGAAACTAATGGCTATGAGACGGACTATTGAAACTCGATTTTCAGAACTTTGTGCTTTTTTTGATGTCGAACAAACACTAGCTAGAGGCTTAACAGGATTGCAGTTGAGAA
>CAUUTJ010000060.1:0-6945 GCA_963548045.1 uncultured Streptococcus sp. | reverse complement strand
GACTCCACGGATGTCTTCTTACCTCCTTGCCTTTGCTGCTGGAGATCTTCAAGGGATCACAGCCAAAACAAAAAATGGCACTCTCGTAGGTATCTATTCAACCAAGGCGCATCCGTTGAAAAACTTAGAATTTTCTCTTGATGTAGCGGTACGTGTCATCGAATTTTATGAAGACTATTATGGCGTGAAGTATCCAATTCCTCAATCCCTCCATGTAGCGCTTCCTGACTTCTCAGCTGGAGCCATGGAAAACTGGGGCTTGGTGACTTACCGTGAAGTCTATCTCCTCGTAGATGAAAACTCAACTGCAGTTAGCCGTCAACAAGTCGCTCTTGTAGTTGCTCACGAATTGGCTCACCAATGGTTTGGTAACCTGGTAACCATGAAGTGGTGGGATGACCTCTGGTTGAACGAAAGTTTTGCCAACATGATGGAATATGTATCTGTCAATGCCATCGAACCAAGCTGGAATATCTTTGAAGACTTCCAAACAACAGGTGTTCCATTAGCCTTGAAACGCGATGCAACTGATGGGGTTCAATCTGTCCATGTGGAAGTCAAACACCCTGATGAAATCAATACTCTTTTTGACCCAGCCATCGTCTATGCGAAGGGTAGCCGTCTCATGCATATGCTTCGCCGCTGGTTAGGGGATGATGCTTTCCGTAAAGGACTCAAAGCTTACTTTGAAAAACACCAATACGGCAATACCATCGGTCGTGACCTTTGGAATGCCCTAGGTGATGCATCTGGCCGTGATGTAGCAGCCTTCATGGATTCTTGGTTGGAACAACCTGGTTATCCAGTCCTTACAGCAGTGGTGGAAAATGATACCTTGAAGATCACTCAAAAACAATTCTTCATTGGGGAACATGAAGACCAAGGCCGCCAATGGGTTGTGCCATTGAACAGCAACTGGTCTGGTATTCCAGACACACTTGAAACAGAAACGCTTGAAATCCCAGGTTATGCTGCCCTTGCTACTGAAAATAGTGAACCGCTTCGTTTCAATACGGAAAATACAGCCCACTACATTACAGATTACCGAGGAGAGCTCTTGGATGCGATTGTAGACAACATGGCTTCCTTGGATAACTTGAGCAAGCAACAAATCCTTCAAGAACGTCGTCTCTTGGCAGAAAGTGGTGTCATCTCTTATGCAAGTCTCTTGCCAGTCATCGAGAAATTGACCCAAGAAACGTCTTATTTGGTTGTATCAGCAGTTTCATCAATCCTTCAAGGTCTCAGCCTCTTTGTGGATGAAGGAACTGAAGTAGAAGCAGCTTATAAGAAATTGCTCGTAACCTTCAACCAATTCAACTTTGAACGCCTTGGTTTTGAACCAAAAGCCGGAGAAGCCGATGAAGATGAAATGGTTCGTCAATTGGTTATTTCAAATATGATCAAGGGAGACGATGCCAAAGCAAGCGCCAAAGCAAGTGAAATCTATGTAGCCCATGCAGAGGATATCAGCAAGCTTCCAGCCGCTATTCGTTTGCAAATCTTGATTAACCAAATCAAACACCATGAAAGCAAAGAATTGACTGATTTGTACTTGAACACTTATGCTCAAGCGACAGATGGCAACTTCAAGCGTCAATTGTCTACAGCTCTGGCTTATACAACCGATGCAGACACAGTTGAAAAGATTTTGACAGAGTGGAAGAACAAGGATGTTGTGAAACCACAAGACTTGGCAATGAGTTGGTATTTCACCTTCTTACACCATGAGTTCACCCAAGAATCTGCCTGGACTTGGGCGCGTGAAAATTGGGAATGGGTCAAAGCAGCTCTTGGCGGAGACATGAGCTTTGACAAGTTTGTCATCTACCCAGCCAATACCTTCAAAACAGCAGAGCGCTTAGCAGAATTCAAAGCCTTCTTTGAACCACAATTGTCTGATATGGCTATCAGCCGAAACATCAGCATGGGAATCAAGGAAATCGCAGCGCGTGTGGATTTAATCCAACGGGAAAAAGCAGCAGTAGAAGCTGCTATCCTTGCGACAAAATAGATTGAAAAAAGATGCTACAGAATTCATTCTGTAGCATCTTAGAATGTAGACAACGTCATCTTTGAAACTTTCCTTAGGTGAGCACGGACGTCAGCGAACTTCTTTGAAGTTCCATGACTTAGTTTTGAGCCCCTTCACTTTTCAATTTTTGGGCTCAGGCTAAAACAGTTCCCCGAACTGTTTTACTCTCAAAACTCCCGAGTGCCTGAAACAATTGTGTTTCAGGCACTTTTCTCACGGCGGAAAGTTTCAGTGTATATTTGATTGAGACTTAAAAAATATATTATTTTAATTTTTGGGGCATCATTTAGGTTGGTTAATGATAGTTTAACTACATCCTAATGGAGTGGGAAAGAAGTCCTCTCTTTTCAATTTTTCCACCCCCGCATAGATACAACAGTCTGGAAGAGTGTTGGAGGTTGCAGATAAAGGAAATACTGTTTGCGTCACCTCAAAGCAGTGCTATGAGCAATCAACCAATGTGTCAAACTGTTATTTCTATCTAACTTCAAAGGCTGGACAGATTTTGCCCAGCCTCTTTTTTATAAATGACCTGAATAAGACCTCAAAGGAGAAGAATCATTAGTTTACTGGACTTGGTAAGAGGATCTCCGTTCGATAATGGCCATTTTCTTTGAATCGTTTGATAGTTCCTTGGTATTCTTGTACTAGGGCATCAACGTTTCGCAAGCCCCAACCATCTCTTTGACGTGTTTTACGAGTCTCTTGTTCCTGTTCATTAAAGGTATTGTTGATCGAAATAAATAGATTTTGTTGAAAATAACGTATATTCAGAGACAATGTTCTCTCCGATTTATCAGTCAATCGAAGGCAGGCTGAAATACTATTATCCAAACAATTTCCTAAAATAACAGCTAGAACATCGGGCTGAATAGATAGTTCTTGTGGGACAAAGCAGTCAATTTCTAATGCAATTTTATCTTCCACATCGTGCAGTTTTTGATTCAGTAAATAATTAACCGTTGGATTTTTGGAGTAAAAGGTTTGTTTTCCTGAAATACTATCGGTTAACGATTGAAGGTACTCTCTAGCCTCATCAGGATTTTCTTCTAGAAGTGCCAAGAGGGTTAAATGTTTATTTTTTAAGTCATGCCGAAGACTTTGCAATCGTTGGTATTCTTCTTGAGACTGTTGTGTTTCTCTTAATTGGAATTGAAGTTGTTCTTTATCTAATTTATTTTGATAATAAGCGTGCTGTTGTTGAGAAAGATATAAGGTAAAATACAGCGAGGAAAACGACAATACAATAAGAGACAAGAGTGAAATGACAGAAAGATAATCTGGTCCAAATACTTGCCCTTGAATAGCAGATACAGTAAAGGCAAAAATAATCGATAAAATCGGCACGATAAATTGATAAAGCCAATTTCTTCTAGATGTTGCCATGCTTAACTTTTGATGTGTTCGAAATAGCTGTCGAAGAACAAGAGTGATCACAGTTGAAAAAAGAAAACTGATGGCAAGGTAACCACTAATCATTTCTAAATTTTTCGATACTTTTGACAGTGGAAGAAATAGTTGGATAGCTTGATTGAGGACAGCTCCGGCTAATAATGTCAGGCTTGTTTGTAAGAATATCCAAAAGGAAGAATCACGAAAGGAGTAGCCAAAATAGAGTCCTACAAGAGAGGATTCTACAATACTCAGGAAGAGATTGCTAACTAAAAACACGCGACTTTCTAAAAATAGAAACACAAGAGCCACATGAAAAAGAAAGCAACAACAAAGGACTAATAGTGTCTCTTTTGAATGTTTACTTTTGGATATTGACCTATAAAATAAAACACTTGCTAGAAATAAGTCAAACAAGATACTAATGATCCGCAATCCTATTAGCATTAGAAATTCCTTTCACTGAGATAGTTATAGTATTTTTCTTTAAAAGAAGACTGGAACTTACGACTAATTGGAAGTGAATGCTCCTCGGTTCCATTTAGCAAAATAGTTACTGTTTTCGCATCAAAATCTTTGATATATTTGGGATTTACAATATAAGAAGCATGAATTTGAATAAAATAATCAGGTAGTTTATCTAAAATTTCTTGAGTTTTCAGTAAGGACTTATAGGTATCTGCTAGTGTGTAAATAAAAACGGAACGCTTATCTTTCTCAAAATAGGTAATGTCACTTAAAGGAATAGAGTAACTTTGTTTTCCAAATGAGAAGTTAAAGATGGTTTGTCCTAAATCTAAATAACGCAAGATCCTATCTAATACCTTATTTAACCTTTGGGGTTCAATGGGTTTTACTAAGTAATCAAAAGTCTGTACTTCAAATACTTGTTCCATGTAATCACGATAGCTGGTCACAAAAATAATGGGGATAAAAGGATTGAACTGACGAATTTCACGTGCAAGGTCAATTCCAGTAATTTGTGGCATATCAATATCCAAAAAAACACAATGCGTATACCTTGTTAACTGTTCTAGCATTTTTTGTGGATTTGTATATAGTTTTGTTTCTACAGGAACCTTGTCGTAAGAAAGTAAATACTGTTCTAACTGACTAGCATCTCTAGTTGAGTCATCACAAATAACGACGTTTAACATAAGTCCCCCTTATCAAATTGAGTTGGCTAATTATGACACTAAAATGGTAAATCATGACGTAAACCATGGAAAGTCATATGTTTATTATACAATAATCTTATCAAAAATGAAGGAAGCTGGGAAAATCTTCTCAGTCTTGAGTGATGAGATGAAGACATTTGCGACACTGACTATTAGAGATTTGACAAAATCATTTGATAAGCAACATTTTGCTAATAACCATATTTCCTTAGAAATAGAAGCTGCTAAAATTACAGCTTTTTTAGGACACAATGGTGCTGGTAAGTCCACCCTCTTAAATCAAATGATTGGTTTTACCAAACCCGATAAAGGAGACGTTTGCTATGGAGACATTTCTTTTGTTCAAAATCGTAAACAAGCTCGCTCAATGATGAGCTATATGTCGCAACAGTATGCACCACTTGAAAAATTAACGGTGGAACAAAACTTAGAAATGCTTGGAAGAATGAGAGGATTAAACACCTTAGATTTACAAAAAGAAATGGATCAGCTCTTAACCGACTTGGAAATTAAGGAGTACCGGGCAAAACAAGGAAAGGACCTTTCAGGTGGTTTAAAGCGTCTGACCTCTTTTGCAATGGCTTTAATCGGATCTCCGACCATCATTCTTCTTGATGAGCCGACGAACGATGTTGATCCAATACGTCGTGAAAAACAATGGCAATTATTACAGAAGTTGGCGCATAAAGGGCATACCATTATTATTGTGACACATAACTTGTTGGAAGTTGAAAAATATGCTGACAACTATGCCTTATTTAACCATGGGAAGTTAATCAAATCAGGACCAGTTCAGCAAATAACCTATCAAAAGCAGTATCAAATCTCTTTTGAGTTTAGGAATGAAGATAGCTTAGCTCTATTCCAAGATTATAGCATCATCAATGGTTCGATCTGCCAGATTGAAATAGAAGAGAAGGAGTTAACGAGACTGCTACCAAAAATAACACAGGAATTGGATAGAAAGAATATTTTTAATCTGTCACTTACTCAGAAAAACGTATCCATTTCAGATCTTTATAGAGAGGAGTTGACAAACTGATATGACTCAATTTTTTTACTTACTTCGTTGGAACTATCTTCGTCAAAAAGATCTATTTCTACTCTTTACGCTAGCTCAGGTTCTGTTATCCATTTCACTTCTTTTTGGTTATCCACTAGTGATCGGTGAGATTGATACGACAGCTGCCTACTATCTCTCTTCTGGTTCAGTTCTGATAGGAATCATTTCTATTGGCTGTACGATCTCATCCCCTGTTATAGCAAATGCGAAGTCAGAAGGACATGTAGACTACGTACGAGCCCTTCCAATACCACGAATTCTGATTTCCTTAGCAGATCTTTGGATGTGGATGATTGCTATTTTACCTGGAGTGTTCATTTCTGTTATACTGGGCTATTTTCGTTTTTCTGTCCGCCTAAATGTATCTGTTCTGGCTGTTTTCATCCTATTTCTGATCTGTCTTACGATGATCAGTCTTGGATTTGCCATTGCTTATACTTTTTCTCCCAATATTGTCACGCTGATGTCTCAGTTAATTCTTATGATTGGTTTGATGTTTTCACCAATCATGTACCCTGCAAGTCGTCTTCCAGATTGGATAAACCATCTCTACCATGTTCTTCCATTTGTCCCTTCTGTCAAACTCCTACGAGCTTGTGTCTATAGTCATGGTCACGTCTCATTTTTTGACTTCACTATACTGATTATCTGGATTTTGCTAACACAGTTACTGATCTTGAGAGTTCTTTATAAGGAAAAATAAAGGAAGGAGGATCTATGTTTTTCATCATTAAAACAGTGTTCTCTTTAAAAGGAGTTTAATTGAAGAGATTTACAAATGTATGCCTATAACAAAAATCAACATCTGTGTTCAGATGTTGATTTTTTTAATATACCCGCTAAGCCCTTTGTATCTTATTTGAAATACCAGTGGTGTTTGAGGCTGGCAAAAATCGCCTTGCTGGTGATCGTGATGATGACCAGTTTGATGAGGTCGGCAAGGATAAAGGGAGCAACGACCAAAGTAAATGCTTTTTGGAGATCGGTATGCGTGACCAGCATAAAGCCGATAGCTCCTGACACAAAGAGGAGAGCACTACTGAGGAGATTGGCCAAAAAGATAGTGAAAATGCTGGATTTAGCATTGGTAAATAGAGACGTGATCCATGCTCGGAATGGGAAGAAGAGGAGGAAACCAGCAGTAGGGCCAAGGAAATGTGAAGCACCACCAGCACCTCCGGCAAATACTGGAAAACCTAAGAAGCCTAAAAGCAGGTAAAGACAGACTGTGACAAAGGCATGGCTGGGTTTATAGATGGTCCCGATGATCCCGATCA
>CAUUTJ010000059.1:0-7226 GCA_963548045.1 uncultured Streptococcus sp. | reverse complement strand
CAGGAAATGTCCGTGATGAAAATTGGGTTCGCCACCCTTATCAGATTGGTGCCTTGATGGATAAGGACGGTAAGATTGAAAAAATTGACAAAGTTTTGATTGATCAACCTGCTGATGCTACTGACCACTTCCGCGATCCACAGATTTTTAACTTTAAAGGACAATACTACGCAATCGTTGGTGGACAAGACTTGGAGAAAAAAGGATTTGTCCGTCTCTACAAAGCAGTCGATAACGATTATACAAACTGGCAAGAAGTTGGTGATTTGGACTTCAACAACGACCGTACTGCCTATATGATGGAGTGCCCAAATCTTGTCTTTGTCGGAGAACAACCTGTCCTTCTCTACTGTCCACAAGGTTTGGATAAAAAAGTTCTTGACTATGACAATATCTATCCAAATATGTATAAAATTGGTGCTTCCTTCGATCCTGAAAATGCACGTATGGTAGATGTGTCTGAACTACACAATCTAGACTATGGTTTCGAAGCATATGCCACTCAGGCCTTCAATGCTCCTGATGGACGTGCCTTAGCAGTAAGTTGGCTTGGTTTACCAGATGTTTCTTATCCATCTGATCGCTTTGATCACCAAGGAACTTTCTCATTGGTCAAAGAATTAACCATTAAAGATGGCAAACTCTATCAGTATCCTGTAGCAGCCATCAAGGACCTCCGTGCTTCAGAAGAGGAATTTTCAAATCGCTCTGAAACTAAGAACACCTACGAACTTGAGCTTAACTTAGAGGCTAATAGTCAAAGTGAAATCGTCCTTCTTGCAGATAAAGACGGCAAAGGACTCTCGATCAACTTTGATCTTGTCAATGGCCAAGTTACCGTTGACCGCAGTCAGGCAGGTGAGCAATACGCTCAAGAATTTGGAACTACTCGCTCATGTCCAATTGATAATCAAGCTACTACCGTAAATATCTTCATTGATCATTCAGTCTTTGAAATTTTCATTAATAAAGGAGAAAAAGTATTTTCTGGTCGTGTCTTCCCACATGAGAACCAAAATGGAATCGTGATTAAATCTGGAAACCCAACTGGAACTTACTACGAATTAGAATATGGTCGCAAAACTAACTGATGTCGCAAAATTGGCTGGCGTCAGCCCTACTACCGTTTCACGTGTCATCAATAAAAAAGGCTATCTGTCTGAAAAAACCATACAAAAGGTCAGTGAGGCCATGCGAGAGTTAGGCTATAAACCCAACAATCTTGCTCGTAGCCTACAAGGGAAATCAGCCAAGTTAATCGGTTTGATTTTCCCAAAAATTAGCCATGTTTTCTATGCAGAGTTAATTGACAAATTGGAACATGAACTCTTCAAAAAAGGCTACAAGACGATCATCTGCAACAGTGAACACGATTCGGAAAAAGAACGTGAGTATCTTGAAATGCTAGAAGCCAACCAAGTGGATGGGATCATCTCTGGTAGTCATAACTTGGGAATTGAAGACTACAATCGCGTCACAGCACCTATCATCTCTTTTGACCGAAACCTATCGCCGGACATTCCTGTCGTTTCTTCTGACAACTACGCTGGTGGAGTCCTTGCAGCTCAAACTTTAGAGAAAACTGGAGCTAAGTCTGTTATTATGATTACAGGTAATGACAACTCCAACTCACCAACTGGACTTCGTCATGCGGGCTTTGCTTCTATCTTCCCAAAAGCTCCCATCATCAATATTTCCAGTGACTTTTCACCCCTCCGCAAGGAAATGGAAATCAAAAATATCCTAACCAAACAAAAACCAGATGCTATTTTCGCATCGGATGATTTGACAGCCATCTTGGTGATGAAAATCGCTCAGGAACTTGGTATTTCTGTTCCAGAACAACTTAAGGTTATTGGCTACGATGGAACTTATTTTATCGAGAATTTCTATCCTCACCTTACTACCATTAAACAACCCTTGGAAGAAATTGCTCGCCTGACAGTTGATTTACTCCTTCAAAAAATCGAGGGGAAAGAAGTTGCCACGACTGGTTATTTCTTACCAGTTTCCCTCTTACCAGGAAAAAGTATTTAAACAAAAAACTCAGACTGAAACAGTCTGAGTTTTTCTTATGATCTTAATTTATTCAAAAGAGTCTGTGCTTTTTCTAGATTAAAAGTTTTTTCAGCAATCAAGCTTTCTACCAACTTAGGTACTTCTGCCTCAGTCGCACCTGCTAAAAGCGCTAACGATTTTGCCTGAAGTTTCATGTGGCCATGCTGAATCCCTGTGCTGACAAGAGCCTTAAGGGCTGCAAAATTCTGCGCAAGACCAATCGAAACGATAATTTGAGCCAATTCTTTGGCAGATGGATGACCTAGCAACTCATGGCTGAGTACGACTCGAGGATTGAGTCCAATCGACCCACCCTTGGTGGCAACTGGCATCGGCATGGTCATCTCTCCAATAAGCTCTTCGCTTTCCAGATCTATCCTCCAACGACTGAGCCCTCGATAGGCGCCATCATGGCTCGCATAGGCATGTGCTCCCGCTTCTATAGCACGCCAATCATTTCCAGTAGCAATCAAGAAAGCATCAATACCATTAAAGATTCCCTTATTGTGAGTAGCTGCCCTGTAAGGGTCTGCTTGGGCAAACTGACTGGCCAATACCATTTTTTCTGCTAGTTCACGTGCTTCATCTTTTTGACGACTCAAATAACGAAAGGCAATCCGACAAGTTGCAGTTACTAGAGAATCTGTAGCGTAGTTGGATAAGATTCCCATTAAACTTTGCCCTTGACTGAGAGTTTCTAGACTAGGTTTTAGAGCCTCAAGCATGGTATTGAGCATATTAGCTCCCATGGCTTCCTGAGTATCCACATGGAGGTAAACCACTAAAAAGTCCGTCTCACCAGAAATAAGCTCAACCTTTATATCTCGAGCACCACCACCCCGTTTTACAATAGAAGGATAGGCTTGGTTTGCTTGTTCGAGTAGCTCTGCTTTCTGACTCAAAATAACCTGACAAGCTTTATCCCTATCTGGAACCTGATAAAGAGCAACCTGACCTATCATTTGTCGCTGATGAACTTGAGCTGTAAAACCTCCAGCACGTTTGATAATCTTACTGGCAAAACTGGCTGCAGCAACTACAGATGGTTCTTCGGTCACATAGGGAACTGTGTATTCTTGACCATTTACCAGAACTTCTGGAACGATTGAGTATGGAAGTGAGAAGGTTCCTACCACATTTTCACTCAATTGGTCCGCTACTGCTAGACTGAGATTTTCATTCTGCTCAAGACTTTCTTGGGCTTCGATAGAAGTAAGCGCCTGAGACTTAACGAACTCTAGGCGCTCTTGAATTGATTTTTTAGCAAATCCATTCCAATTTTTTTTCATTATTTTTCAACCTTGCTGTAGCGACGTTGGTGGTCTACAATCTCAACGAGGGCATAGTCTTGCCCTTCATAACCTGACATCGTTGCAGATCCAGACTCATCTAATTGGGCTTCCTCAAAGAACATTCGTTCATAATCAGCTACGCTCAATGCTTGACGTTGGTCTAGCAACTCTAAGCGATTTTTCTGCAATTGTTTTTCATAGCCTTCAACCAATTCCACACTAAAGAACTCAGATACAGCACCACTACCATAGCTGTAGAGGGCAATCTTATCCCCAGCTTTCAGGCTATCAGAATTTTCAAGAAGAGACAAGAGACCTAAGAAGAGTGAACCTGTATAAATGTTCCCAACTTTTTGGCTATAAATAATAGATTCATCAAAGTGCTTTTGAAGCAAGTCCTTCTTCTCTTGAGGCAAGGATTTGTCAAGAATTTTCTTCAAACCCTTGAAAGCCAGCTTCGGATAAGGCAAGTGGAAACATACAGCCTTAAAATCGTCCAAGTTACAGTCATAACGCTTTTGGTACTCTTCCCAAGTCGTTTTTAAGCTATCAAGATATTGTTGCGTCGAATAAACCCCATTTACAAATGGAGTTGTCGAATAGTTTGGACGCCAAAAGTCCATGATGTCACGAGTTTGTGCGACATTATCATTGTTGAAAATCATCACACGTGGATTTTGGCTAATCAACATAGCAACACATCCTGCACCTTGAGTTGGTTCTCCAGGAGTTTCGACACCATATCTTGCAATATCACTAGCTAGCACCAAAACCTTTGATTTAGGAGAATTTTCTACGTGTAACTTAGCATAGTGGAGAGCCGCAGTTGCACCATAGCAAGCTTCCTTGATTTCAAAACTACGAGCAAAAGGTTGGATTCCTAACAAACCGTGTACAAAGACTGCTGCAGCTTTACTCTGGTCAATCCCAGACTCTGTCGCTACGATAACCATATCAATCTCTTGCTTATCTTCTTCAGTCAGGATAGAATTTCCTGCACTAGCAGCCAAGGTAACAACATCCTCTGTTAAAGGAGCAATACTCAATTCTTTTAAAAGGAGTCCTTTACTCAATTTTTCAGGATCAGTCCCTCGAGCTTCTGCTAAATCTTGTAATTTCAAAACGTATTGACTGGTCGCAAAACCAATCTTATCAATACCGATTTTCATATTTACCTCTATTTTTATCATTCATTATAAAAATTCGTTCACCTCTATTTTATCATAATTGAGGTCAAATGAGCGAAAAAAGACTTGATTCCCCAAATCAAGTTCATTTCCATCTTCCTATCCATGTTCTTTCAGCCACTCTACCAACGAAAAGAATCGAGTCTTAGCTAGCTCGATTCTTTTTGAGATAGTAATACAATTTCAACAAAACTGTTCCACTGGCCATTCCAATGGAAATAACGAGAGCCAACATCATGACTAACATGGCACTAGAAATGGCATGACCGTAGTCGCCTGTCACAAAGAATGACGTTGTTCGATAAGACAGATAACCTGGTACTAGTGGTGCCAGAATAGCTAGGGCAAAAACCACTGCTGGCGTTTTGTAGAGGATACTCATAATCTGACTGATACACGAACCAACCACCGCGGCAATAAAGGTTGCTAAAATGACATTGGTTGGTTCCTTGAGTAGCAGGTAGAGTAACCAGATAGACATCCCCAAAACTCCACCAGGAATGAGCATGGAACGTTGTACATTTAAAACGATTAAAAAAGTAATAATGGCAAGCAAACTTGCCAGAGCTTGTAATAAAAATGTTGTTACTGTCATATTAGTTCATGAGTACCAGGGCGACTGATGTTCCAGCCCCTAAGGCAAGGGTAATTAGCAAGGATTCAAACATCTTGCTCATACCAGAGTTAATGTGATTGGTCATAATATCTCGGACAGCATTGGTCAGGGCAATTCCAGGTACAAAAGGCATAACAGCACCAGCAATGACCAAATCAGCTGTCGATGGTAAACCAGAATAGCGCGCCCAAAATTGTGCAATTAAACCGAAGACAAGAGCTCCTGCAAAAGCTGTCATAAAAGGAATACGAATAAATTTTTCTACATAGAGAGAGAAAGTAAAGGCAAATAAGGTCGCCACTCCTGCTCCGATGGCATCGTAGACATTCCCACCAAACATAATAGAGAAGAAAGGAGCACTGAGAGTCGCTGCAGCAGTCAGTTGAACATTGGTGTAGGGAGACGGCTTGGCATTTAATTCCTTTAGTTGGATAAAGGCTGTCTCCAAATCGATCTGTCCTGACACGAGTTGCCGCGAAATCTGATTGACATCACACACCTTCTCAATATTATAAGCAGAAGAGGTTACTCGCTTCATACGAGAGATATTTGTATTTTCTATGGAGAAAAAAATAGCTGCAGGCATGGCCAAAACATTACAATCCATGATGCCTTGTGAATGAGCAATCCGAATCATGGTATCTTCAACACGATAAATTTCAGATCCATTACGAAGCAGAATCGTTCCTGCTAGCATAATGACATCGATCACTGCATTCAGTTGTTTGACTTCGTCCATGTTTCCCTCCTTTTAAAACTCCTTACTATTTTATCATAAATTTGAAGGAAAAAAAATCTTTGTCACAAAAACTGTGACAAAGATTGACTAGTTATCCCCTCGATGCAAATCTGACGTTGTAGTGTTTTGATTAGCCTGTGGTTCTCTAATCTGTGGAGATGTTTCTGCACGACTAGGATTGCTTATTGTAGGATTTGTTGTTGTAGTTATTTTCGGTTTATAGATAGAAATCTTGATACGAGTTGTATTCAAATCTACACTTTCACCTGGTTTTGGACTTTGGTTAACAACTGTACCCTCGGCAGTTCCTTCTAGAGCTGTAGAAACCTCTACCACTTCAATATTGGCTTCTTTAACACCGACTATCTGAATCAAGTTATTCTTGGTGAATTCAAGACTAGAACCAATATAACTTGGCATTGAAACACTAGTTACCTTCTTAGCTACAGTCAAGACTATTTCTGTTGCCTTACTAAGATCATATGTAGTTCCTTCTGGCAAGCTTTGTTTCATAACGAGACCTGCCTCTGTTTCACTTGATTCTTCTTCAACAACCTTGATGAGATTTTCAGGAACCTTTTTCCCTTTCAATTCTGCTATAACATCTGTTGATTTACGACCAACATAATTTCCAAGCTTGAAGGATTGTTGCCCTGAAGAGATAATAAGATTAACTTTTGTTCCTTCTTTTCGTGCTGATCCAGCATCTGGATCTGTTCGGATAACTCGACCTTCTTCTACAGTATCACTAGCTTCGGTCTTCTCCTCACCAATCTCAAAATTCGCTTTTTTCAGGTTTTCCTTAGCTTCAGCTACAGTTTGACCTGCAACTTTTGGAATCTCAACAGTAGCTGGTGTTTTCGATACAATCCAGAAAAGGGAAGCTAAAACAAGTATAAAGCTAGCTAAAAGTACCAAATATCTTGCTTTAAAACGGCGTTTCTTGACTGGTTTTGGAGCAGTTTCTTTACCTGCTACCTTTTTATTTGGCTTTTGAGTCTGAGGATTTTCTTCCTTTGGTTGAACTTTAGGAATCGCAGTCAGAGTAGATTGAGACATCTTTGGTAAGGTTTTTGTATCAACCTTACTTGTGTCGTCAAATACTAGCTTTGGTTCATTGCGACGATTGTAAGAAAGACTACTCAATAAGTCAACATACATTTCAGAAACCGTTTGGTAACGGTCTGTTAACTTTTTGGCTGTCGCTTTAATGACCACATTTTCCAATGATTGTGGCACCGACGGATTTTCTGCGATGACTGAAGGAAGTGGTTTTTGAAAATGCTGAAGTGCAATCGTAACAGCACTATCTCCATCATATGGAATATGACCGG
>CAUUTJ010000058.1:0-7371 GCA_963548045.1 uncultured Streptococcus sp. | reverse complement strand
GAGCTGTCGGCGTCACTCCTGTCGTAGCAAAAACAGCAACAGGTGCGATTGAACATGTTCCTATTGCCCGAGTCACTAATCTTAGTCAAACCTTGGACAAACTCAAAGACGAGGGATTCTGGACTTTTGGAACTGATATGAACGGAACACCTTGCCATAAATGGAATACAAGTGGCAAAGTTGCTCTCATTATCGGAAATGAAGGAAAAGGTATTTCAAGTAACATCAAGAAGCAAGTGGACGAGATGATAACTATTCCAATGAATGGACATGTACAAAGCCTCAATGCCAGTGTTGCTGCTGCTATTCTCATGTACGAAGTCTTCCGAAATCGATTATAAAAAAGTTTCCAATCGTTTGATTGGAAACTTTTTTAATTATGTTCAATGATATATTTATAGGCTTCTTGACCTGCAATAGCACCATCCCCAACTGCTGTTGTAACTTGACGAAGGTCTTTCTGACGAACATCCCCAACTGCAAAGACACCAGCAACACTTGTCTTCATGTGGTCATCAGTCACAATCCAACCTGCCTGATCTCGAATCTGTAATTCTTGAACGAAATCACTAACAGGATCTAATCCAACATAGATGAAAACACCACCAAAGGCTTGATCTGTCACTTGACCCGTTTTTACATTTTCAATCTCAACCGACTCTACACGATTTTCACCTTTGATTTCTTTAACAACAGAATCCCAAATGAAGTTGATTTTTTCATTGGCAAAGGCGCGATCTTGCAAGACTTTTTGAGCACGAAGTTCATCACGACGGTGAACGATGGTTACTGATTTTGCAAACTGTGTTAAGAAGATTGCCTCCTCAACTGCTGAGTCGCCACCACCTACAACTAACAAATCTTGGTCACGGAAAAAGGCTCCATCACAAACTGCACAGTAGGAAACTCCACGGCTATTGAGCTCTTCTTCGCCTGGAACTCCCAAGAGACGGTGTTTCGAACCAGTCGCTACGATAACTGTACGTGTTTCAAATTCTTCATCATCTGTGATGACTTTTTTTACATCTCCATGATCCTCAACAGCTTCGACAAAGCCATAGAGGTGTTCAACTCCAAGATTTTCAAGTGGTTCAAACATCTTTTCAGCTAATTCTGGACCGCTGATATTGGCATATCCTGGATAGTTTTCAATATCCGAAGTATTATTCATCTGACCACCAGGAAGGCCACCTTCAATCAAAGCAACTTTCAGATTACTGCGTGCTGCATACAAGGCTGCAGTCATCCCAGCAGGACCTGCACCGATAATAATCGTATCGTACATTCTATTTCCTTCTTTCTTGTTGTAACTATTCTTATTCTAACGGATAAAATCCTATTTGACAACTATTAAGCCTTGAGAACCAACAAGATGCTCATGGTTGCAAAAGACAATACTGGAATTGTTAAAACTCCAATCATAATCATATCGTAAAGATGAGCTTGACGCTCCTTGGCAGTTTTATCAGCGCCTGATAGAGCTCTAAAACCGATCCAAAGTCCTAAAACAACCAAGACTAGTAAAATCGTCAAAATCAAACTCTCTAAATACAAAGCAAATAGCTGAACTAACATGCTTTCTCTCATTTCTATTATTTTTAAAGAGTAAACCCAGTTAGCTTAGCCAACTGAGTTTTTCTTATCTTCCATTATATCAAATATAGGTCCGTTTGTAACTAGCAAAGAACTCTTTTGTTCGTTCTTCTTTTGGATGATTGATGATTTCATCTGGTGTTCCAGATTCGATAATCTTTCCTTTATCCAAGAACAAAACCTTATCAGCTACTTGAGAAACAAAGGACATATCGTGACTAACCAAAATCATGGTTTGACCTGATTTAGCAGCATTCGCAATCGAACGTTCTACCTCACCAACCAATTCTGGGTCAAGCGCTGAAGTTGGTTCATCCAAGAGCAAGATAGCTGGTCTCATAGCCAAAGCACGCGCCAAGGCTACCCGTTGTTTTTGTCCCCCAGACAAATGGCGAGGATAGTGATGTTGACGATCAGATAGACCAACTTTAGCCAACTCTTCCTTGGCTATCTTAGTCGCTTCTTCATCTGATAATTTTTTAACTACTACCAAACCTTCCTTGACATTGTCTAAGGCCGTTCTACGCTCAAACAGATTGAACTGTTGGAACACCATAGATAGTTTGCGACGAAGAGTCAGAATTTCTTCTTGCGTAATTTGAGAAAAATCCACTTTGAAATCATCAATCTGAATACTTCCACTATCAGGAGTTTCCAGGTAATTTAGGCTACGAAGAAAGGTTGATTTTCCTGCTCCCGATGAACCAATAAGAGCAACGACCTCTCCTTTTTGAATATCTAAGTTCAGATGGTCCAAAACGGTCTGACCTGAAAAGGATTTGCTTAAATTTGAAATTTTAATCATTAGCGAAGCTCTCCTTTCACATCTGTCTCAACATTATCTGGTGCTGAAATCGCCATTTTTCTTTCAATGAAACGACCAAGATTTTCAATAGCAATATTTACAACCCAATAAACTAGAGCTACTGAGATAAAACGTTCGAAATAACGATAATCTGCACCACCTAAGATTTGAGCTTGGGCAAAGACTTCTACGACACCCGCGCTGAAGGCTAGGGAAGTTCCCTTGGTCAATCCAATGAGGGAGTTAATCAAGGTTGGTGTCGCAACTACTGCTGCATTTGGAATAATCACACGGCGATAAACTTGTGCACGTGTCATACCAAGACTGCGAGCAGCTTCAATCTCACCAGGATTTACAGAAAGAATGGCTGCACGGATGGTTTCACTAGCATAGGCTGCCTCGTTAAAGGCAAAGGCTACAATTGCAAACGCTGCAGCTGGAATCGCATTGATATTAAATGCAGTTCCCCATTGTTGATTCAATGCTTTAAGTACCAAAGGAATTCCGTAATAAGTCAACATGAGTTGTACTAAAATAGGAGTTCCTTTTAAGAAACTAACAAAAAAGGCTTGTAATGGATAAAGAATTCTAACGCGATTGATTTTTACAATGGCAAAAAGCAGGGCTAGCATAATTCCAAAAAAAGCACCAAATACTGTCAACATCAAAGTTGTCGGTAATTGCTGTACTATTCTTGGAATCCCATCAAAGACTGAACGCCAACTAAAGAGTTTGCCATCTGGGATATATTGCATCAAATTTTGATACCAATCAGATGCTAAAATCGTTGTAACATTCATAGAAACATCCTCTCAAGATAATGATTCATTCTATCATACTTCTGCCCTAATATAAAATATTTGCTACGGCACATCGTACATTATCTACCTTCTAGTTTATCATACTTTAAAAGTGGGAGGTTATATATTTTACCTATCAAAGAGATAGAAAAAAACTAATTCAACTCCAACTTATCGTATGTTTGTCGGTAACCAATCTGTTTCACCATCCCATTCTCCACTAATATTGGACGTTTTAACAACATACCATCACTAGCTAAAAGTTTGGCTGCTTCTTTGTTTGATAAAGTTCCAACCTTATCTTTTAAGCCAAGCTCACGGTATTTGATCCCACTAGTATTGAAAAATTGCTTCAATTCAAACCCAGAAGTTTCGAGCCAGTTTAAAATAACCTTTTCACTCGGAGTCTCTTCTACGATATGAACATCTTTATATTCTAGTCCGAGTTGATCTAATTCTTTCTTTGCTTTCTTACAAGTTGTACATTTTGGATATTCGATAAATTCTAACATTTTTTCTCTTTCTATTTTTTATTTTCTTGATAACTTGCACCTTCATGATTCAAGAGCCAAACCTTCTTATCGAGCCCCCAAGCATAGCCTGTCAGACGTCTCCCAGCCCCTAGCACACGGTGACAGGGGACAAGGATAAACCAGGGATTGCGCCCTACTGCTCCTCCGATTGCTTGGGCAGAAGCCACCTGCAAGTCCTTAGCTATTTGTCCATAAGTAACTGTCTGACCAAAAGGAATTCCACGCAAGTAGTTCCAGACTCTTTTTTCGAAGTCACTACCGACAGGAGCTAAAGGCATCTTAGATAAGTCTTGATCTTGCCCCTTAAAATAAGTCTCTAAATAGGAAGTAATTTGATTTAAAATGGGATGACTTTCAACAAGAGTTACATCATTTTCAGATAATCCCTTCTCAAAATCACTCTCTTCTTCAATCCATATCCCAAACAGATAGTGGTCATCTGCAACCAGAGATAAAATCCCAACCGGAGACTTGTACAACATTTTTGCATACTTCTTAGGCATTTGATTTTAATTTTTGATAGGCCAATCGTTCCCCATCTACTGGAACTTTACCGACCTGTTTAAAACCAAGTTTTTCAAAAATATGCTGCATGGCTTTGTTTTTAGCGTGCGTATCTGAACGAAAATCTAGGTAATCAAAACCTTCAATCAAGCCTTCCAAAAAGGTCTGAGCAACACCTTGACCTTGCACATCACTGGCAACTGCGATACGATGAAATACTAAGTATTCTGATTCTCTTCCTTCCCAGCTTCCATCATAAATTGCTTCATAGGCTTTTTCTGGACTCTTGGTTACTGCTGCATAAGCTAAGAGTTCTCCTTCTTCCAGGGCTACATAAGCCTGACCTGAGATAATATCTTCGATAATCGTATCAGTATTTGGATAACCATTTTGCCACTGAGTGCTACCGGCTTCTGCTAAACATTTCTTGGCCCCCTCAATCACCTGCATAATTGCATCAACTTCGTTTGGAAAGGCTAAACGAATTTCCATCCTATCTCCTCTTTTCTGACTAGTTTCTCTCATCATAGCATAATTTAAGGCTTTCTACAAGCAGTTAAAACTTGACTTTTAATTTCTATTATTTTATAATCTAGTTATCAAAACTAGATAAAAAGGAGTTGGAAATGAAATCTGTTTTTTCCTACCCAAAATGGGAAGAAATTCCAAATATCAATCTCTATCTGGACCAGGTTTTACTCTATGTCAATCAAATCTGTCCTCCAGTTTCTCCTGATAAGGAGAAAGGTTTGACAGCTTCTATGGTCAATAACTATGTAAAACACGGCTATCTGACAAAACCTGAAAAGAAAAAATACCAACGCAAACAAATCGCCCGTTTGATTGCTATTTCGACTCTTAAGTCTGTTTTTTCGATTCAGGAAATTGCTCAAACACTCAATACCCTACAAACAGAAACGAACTCAGAAGAACTTTACAACGCTTTTGTAAACTATATGAATGAGGACATAGACCCAGCTAATCCTATTATCCGAGCAAGCTGCCAAACGGTCAAACTCTATCATCAAACACTAGCACTAGTCTATACAGAAACCAAAGAGGAGAAAACAAATGAATACTAGCTTAAAACTTAGCAAGCGACTTAGTTTTGGAGAAGAAATAGCTAACAGTGTCACCCATGCTGTCGGTGCAGTTATCATGCTGATTTTACTTCCTATTTCATCAACCTACAGTTATGAGGCCCATGGATTTTTATCATCCATTGGTGTTTCGATTTTTGTCATCAGCCTGTTTCTCATGTTTCTTTCATCCACTATTTATCATTCTATGGCTTATGGTTCGACTCATAAGTATGTCTTGCGAATTATTGACCATTCCATGATTTATGTGGCAATCGCTGGATCTTATACTCCTGTGGTTTTAACTTTGATGAACAACTGGTTTGGTTATCTGATTATTGCTATCCAGTGGGGAACAACTATTTTTGGTATTCTTTATAAAATCTTTGCCAAAAAAGTCAATGAAAAATTTAGTCTCATTCTCTACCTCATCATGGGATGGCTAGTTGTAGCAATCTTACCAGCAATTATCAGCCAAACAAATCCAATGTTCTGGTGTCTCATGGTATCAGGAGGTCTATGCTATACAGTTGGTGCTGGGTTCTACGCTAAGAAGAAACCATACTTTCATATGATTTGGCATCTCTTCATCCTAGCAGCCTCAGCTCTGCAATACATTGCCATTGTTTATTATATGTAAAAAAAGAAGTTGGGAAAATCCCAACCTCTTTTTTATTTGCACATATTGATAAAATACTGGTGCAAGCGAAGATCATTTGTCAATTCCGGATGAAATGAAGTCACTAACATATTCTTTTCTTGAGCAGCAACGATTTGATGATTCACTACTGCCAGAACATCAACACCCTTACCAACTTCACTAATAATAGGTCCACGGATAAAGGTCATGGGAATTTTGCCAACACCCTTACAGTCTGCCTCAGTATAAAAACTTCCTAGCTGACGCCCATAGGCATTACGCTCTACTACTATATCCATAGTCGCCAGATGACTTTCCTCTTGAGAAGCGATTAGTCTCGCTAGCAAAATCAGACCGGCACAAGTCCCAAAGACTGGTAAGCCATTGAGTATAGCTTCTCTTAGAGGAAGTAGCATATTCTGGTCACGTAGGAGTTTTCCCATAGCTGTCGACTCACCGCCAGGTAAAATCAAACCTGACAAGTCACTCTGATGTTGTTGAAAGTCTTCAAGATTTCGCAATTCAATACTTTCAACTCCTAGTTCAGCAAGCATTTTCTCGTGTTCTACAAAGGCACCTTGCAAGGCTAATATTCCGATTTTCATCTATTTTCCTCGCTCAGCCATGAGAATTTGGATTTCATTTTCATTGATACCAACCATGGCTTCACCTAAATCTTCAGAGATTTCAGCCAGAATTTGAGGATTTTGATAGTTGGTAACAGCCTTAACAATAGCTGCTGCACGTTTGACAGGATCACCTGACTTGAAAATTCCAGATCCGACAAAGACGCCTTCTGCACCTAGCTGCATCATAAGAGCTGCATCTGCTGGTGTTGCCACACCTCCAGCTGCAAAGTTAACAACTGGTAATTTCCCATGTTCGTGGACATATTGAACTAATTCTAAAGGTACTTGAAGTTCTTTTGCTGCTACGTAGAGTTCATCCTCACGAAGATTTTGAATGCGGCGGATTTCTTGATTCATCATACGCATATGGCGGACTGCCTGAACGATGTCTCCTGTTCCTGGCTCCCCTTTTGTACGAATCATTGATGCTCCTTCAGCGATACGACGTAAGGCTTCTCCTAGGTCTTTTGCACCACAAACAAAAGGAACTTGGAATTCTTTCTTATCCACATGGAAGCGGTCATCAGCTGGAGATAACACTTCACTTTCATCGATATAGTCAATCTCGATGGCTTCTAAAATCTGTGCTTCAACAAAATGCCCAATTCGAACCTTAGCCATAACTGGAATGCTGACCGCTTCTTGAATTTCCTTGATCATTTTAGGATCACTCATACGAGATACACCACCGGCCGCACGAATATCAGCTGGGATTCGCTCCAAAGCCATAACTGCTGCTGCACCTGCAGCCTCTGCAATTCTTGCTTGTTCAGGATTTTGAACATCCA
>CAUUTJ010000057.1:0-8646 GCA_963548045.1 uncultured Streptococcus sp. | reverse complement strand
TTCGACAACTACAACAACAGAAGCATCGACGACAACTTCGACAACTACAACAACAGAAGCATCGACGACAACTTCGACAACTACAACAACAACAGAAGTATCGACGACAATTTCGACAACAACAGACGAGCCGACACCAACGATAACGCCAACGCCTAAAACGACCACCACAACTACAACAGAAGAGTTAGCGCCAACGACTCCAAAGACCACTACAACATTAGGCAAAACAATTGAAAAAACAGTACCTGAAACTTCGTCAACAACATCGGAGTCTAAAAAAGAACTTCCAAATACAGGTTCTACAGAATCATTGTTCGCAACAGGAGTAGCTCTCTTGGTAGCAGGACTTGGAGTTTTGGGATTGAAGAAAAAAGATAACTAAAATTTACTATCTATTCGTGAATAATACTGTTAAAAATAGTGAAAGAGATTAGACATGAATTTGTTGTTTAATCTCTTTTTCTATAGGTTAAATCTTTTAAAGAGTTCTTCTTAAATAAATAGCGTAAAGACTGTTAAAAACATAAACTTATTTCTACAATCTGATATAATAGTAGGAGAACCTTATTGAAGGAGAAAAATATGTCGGTTTTAGTCAAAGAAGTAATTGATAAACTCAGACTAGACATTGTCTATGGTGAGCCAGAATTACTTGAAAAGGAAATCAATACGGGCGATATTTGTCGACCAGGTCTCGAAATGACGGGCTATTTTGATTACTATACTCCAGAACGTATCCAACTGTTGGGAATGAAGGAGTGGTCCTATCTCATTAGCATGTCTTCTCACAATCGCTACCAGGTTTTGAAGAAATTATTTCAACCAGAAACACCTGCAGTTATTGTTGCGCGTGGTTTAGTAGTTCCAGAAGAGATGCTAAAGGCTGCTAGAGAATGTAAAATCGCTATTTTAACAAGTCGTACTGCAACCAGTCGTCTATCTGGTGAACTATCAAGTTACTTGGACTCTCGTTTGGCCGAACGCGCAAGTGTGCACGGTGTCTTGATGGATATCTATGGTATGGGTGTTCTAATTCAAGGTGATAGTGGTATCGGTAAGAGTGAAACTGGACTTGAACTTGTCAAACGTGGTCACCGTTTAGTTGCAGATGACCGTGTGGATATTTATGCTAAAGATGAGATGACACTTTGGGGTGAGCCTGCAGAAATCTTGAAGCATTTGTTAGAAATTCGTGGAGTTGGTATCATTGATATCATGAGTCTTTACGGGGCTAGTGCCGTTAAGGATTCTTCACAAGTTCAGTTGGCGGTTTATCTAGAAAATTACGATACGGATAAGGTTTTTGATCGTTTAGGTAATAACGCTGAAGAATTAGAAATCTCAGGTGTTTCTATTCCACGTATTCGTATCCCAGTAAAAACAGGACGTAATATCTCTGTCGTTATCGAGGCGGCTGCAATGAATTATCGTTCGAAGGAGATGGGCTTTGATGCGACACGCCTCTTTGAAGAACGATTGACAAAACTAATTGAAAGGAACGAGATGAAGAATGATTGATCCAGTTGCTTTTCAAATTGGTCCTTTGGGTATTAGATGGTATGCACTCTGCATCGTTTCGGGCCTTATTTTAGCAGTCTATCTTGCAAGTAAAGAAGCACCAAAAAAGAACATCTTATCCGATGACATTTTAGACTTTATTTTAATTGCTTTTCCTTTGGCTATCATTGGTGCTAGACTATACTATGTCATCTTTAGATTTGATTATTATAGCCAGCATTTGGGAGAAATATTTGCTATCTGGAATGGAGGTCTTGCGATTTACGGCGGTTTAATCACCGGAGCAATCGTACTCTATTTCTTTGCTGACCGTAGATTAATCAACACATGGGATTTCTTGGATATTGCTGCTCCAAGCGTTATGATTGCTCAGAGCCTTGGACGTTGGGGAAATTTCTTTAACCAGGAAGCCTACGGAGCAGCTGTTGAAAATCTTGATTACCTACCTGGTTTTATTAAGAATCAGATGTATATCGATGGCTCCTATCGACAACCAACCTTCCTTTATGAATCTGTCTGGAATCTCATTGGGTTTGCATTGATTATTATTTTTAGACGTCGATTAAAGAGTATTCGTCGTGGTTATATCACTGCCTTCTATCTAATTTGGTATGGATTTGGACGTATGATCATTGAAGGTATGCGAACAGATAGTCTCATGTTCTTTGGACTTCGAGTATCTCAATGGTTGTCAGTCCTTCTAATTGGACTTGGAATTTATATTATCGTTTATCAAAATCGAAAAAAAGCACCATTTTATAATGTGAAAAAGGAGAATTAAAATGTTAGAAATTGCTTATATCATTGTGGCAATTGCCTTGGTTGTATTCTTAGTTTATTTGATTATTACTCTTCAAAAAGTTGGTCGTGTAATCGATGAAACTGAAACTACTGTTAAAACCTTAACTTCAGATGTAAATGTTACTCTACATCACACAAACGAACTACTTGCAAAGGTCAATGTTCTTGCTGACGATATCAATGTTAAAGTTGCAACGATTGATCCACTCTTTACAGCAGTTGCAGATCTTTCTGTTTCTGTTTCTGATCTAAATGAGCAAGCTCGTGTCTTGAGTAAAAAAGCTTCATCTGCAGGTTCAAAAACTTTAAAGACTAGTGCTGGTTTGTCTGCCATTCGTGTTGCAAGTAAATTTTTTAAAAAATAAAAAGGAGATAGCTCATGGGTAAATTATCATCAATCCTTTTAGGAACTGTTTCAGGTGTTGCAGTTGCTTTATTCCTAACAAGTGAAAAAGGGAAACGAGTTACGAGTCGAGCACAAGACTTTATTGAAGATTTGAAAGAAGATCCTGAATACGCTAAAGAACAAGTCTGCGAAAAGCTGACTGATGTCAAAGATCAAACCAAAGAATTTGTTCTTAAAACAAAGGAACAAATCGAATCTGGGGAAATTACTCTCGATACCGTCCTCGATAAAGCAAAATATCACGCTCAACAAGCTACTGAAGCTTCGAAAGAAACCTTGAACAGTCTCAAAGAACAACTGGAAGAAAAAGTAGTTGTAGATGAAAAAGAAGACGGACAAGAAATTGTCATTGATATTCAAGAAGACTAAAATAGAATCGCCATTTCCTGATTTTCAAATGAATCAGGAATGGTGATTTTTTTCTTGAGTGCACTCTTTGTGGTATAATAAATACTATGCAGAAGAAACCGACATCCGCTTATGTACACATTCCATTTTGTACACAAATCTGTTATTATTGTGACTTTTCAAAAGTTTTTATCAAGAATCAACCGGTGGATAGCTATCTAGAGCATCTACTGCAAGAATTTCATTCTTATGATATTCAAAAATTACGTACACTCTATATTGGAGGTGGAACACCGACAGCCTTGTCTGCGCCACAGTTAGAGGTACTTTTGGATGGATTAACTAAAAACTTAGATTTATCAGTCTTAGAAGAATTGACCATCGAGGCCAATCCTGGTGATTTGGATGCTGATAAGATTGCTGTGTTGAAAAATTCTGCAGTTAATCGTGTTTCACTTGGTGTTCAGACCTTTGATGACAAAATGTTGAAAAAAATTGGGCGTAGTCATTTGGAGAAGGATATTTATGAAAATATCGACCGCCTTAAATTGGCTGGTTTTGATAATATCTCTATTGACTTGATCTACGCACTTCCTGGGCAGACCATGGATCAGGTCAAGGATAATGTCGCTAAGGCAATTGCCCTTGATATTCCTCATATGAGCCTCTACAGCTTAATTTTAGAAAATCATACGGTCTTTATGAATCGTATGAGACGAGGGAAATTACCTCTTCCTAAGGAAGAATTAGAAGCAGAGATGTTTGAGTATATCATTTCAGAACTAGAAAAAGCTGGCTTCGAGCATTATGAGATTTCTAATTTTTCTAAACCAGGATTTGAAAGTCGCCATAATCTTATGTACTGGGACAATGCCGAGTATTATGGTATTGGTGCAGGTGCATCTGGCTATGTAGATGGTGTTCGCTATAAAAATCATGGGCCTATTCGCCATTATTTAAAGGCGGTAGAAGAGGGGAATGCTCGTATTAATGAAGAACACCTGAGTCAAAGAGAGCAAATGGAAGAAGAGATGTTCCTTGGCCTTCGCAAGAGGTCTGGAGTTTCCATGGCACGCTTTGAAGAAAAATTCGAACGGTCTTTCCAAGAACTTTATGGGGATATCGTCAAAGACTTGATTCAACAAGGTCTTATGCAGGTTGATGGCGATTATGTTCGTATGACAAAGAGAGGTCTCTTCTTAGGTGATACAGTAGCAGAACGATTTATATTGGAGTAAAATTATGGGCTTAACTTATCAAATGAAGATGAAAATTCCTTTTGATATGGCTGATATGAATGGTCATATCAAACTACCAGACGTTATCTTGTTGTCCTTACAGGTATCAGGGATGCAGTCAATTGAGCTGGGAGTGAGTGACAAGGATGTTTTAGAACAGTATAATCTAGTCTGGATTATCACAGATTATGATATCGATGTGGTACGTTTACCTCAATTCGCTGAGGAAATCACAATTGAAACGGAAGCCTTGACTTACAATCGTCTATTTTGTTACCGCCGCTTTACCATTTACGATGAAGCTGGTCAAGAAATTATTCACATGGTAGCTACCTTTGTCCTTATGGATCGTGAGAGTCGTAAGGTTCACCCTGTAGAACCAGAAATAGTCGCACCTTATCAATCTGAGTTTTCTAAGAAACTGATTCGTGGACCAAAATACGCTGAGTTGGAAGAAGCGATTAGCAAGGACTATCATGTCCGTTTTTACGACTTAGATATGAATGGCCATGTCAATAATAGCAAATACCTAGACTGGATTTTTGAGGTCATGGGAGCAGATTTTCTGACCAATCATATTCCTAAAAAAATCAACCTCAAATATGTCAAGGAAGTTCGACCAGGTGGTATGATCACTTCTAGTTACGAATTGAATGGACTGGAAAGCAATCACCAAATTACAAGTGATGGCGACATCAATGCTCAGGCAAAGATAACTTGGCAAGAAATTAACAAAGATTAGAAAGAAATATATGACTTATAAAGGCTATTTGATAGATTTAGACGGAACAATCTATAAGGGAAAAGATAGAATCCCAGCTGGTGAAGCATTTGTTCACGAGTTGCAAAAAAGAGAGATTCCTTATCTCTTTGTGACAAATAATACAACTCGCACACCTGAAAGTGTTCAGGAGATGTTAGCCAATCACTTTAACATCGACACACCTGTATCGACAATTTATACTGCAACCTTAGCGACTATTGATTACATGAATGATTTGGGGCTTAAAAAGACAGTCTATGTGATTGGAGAAGCAGGGCTCAAGGAAGCGATACAAGCAGCTGGTTATGTTGAAGATAAAGAAAATCCTGCCTATGTGGTTGTAGGTTTGGACTGGCAGGTAGACTATGAAAAATTTGCTACGGCAACCCTAGCTATCCATAAAGGTGCTCATTTTATCGGCACCAACCCAGATTTGAACATCCCAACGGAACGAGGCCTTTTACCTGGTGCTGGTTCACTGGTTACTCTGCTCGAAGCAGCAACTCGCGTAAAGCCAGTTTATATTGGGAAACCTAATGCGATTATTATGGACAAAGCTGTTGAACATCTAGGACTTGAACGCCAAGAAATTGTCATGGTGGGGGATAATTATCTTACTGATATTCGAGCTGGTATCGATAATGGAATTCCAACTTTGTTAGTAACTACTGGTTTTACAAATCCTGAAGAAGTAGCGGATTTACCAATCGCCCCAACCCATGTCCTCTCAAGTCTATCGGAGTGGAATTTTGATGAAAACTAAATTTACTTTTGTAGGAAGTCTGTTCTTTTTCCTCTCGCTTGCTATTTTATTGACCATCTACCTGTCTTGGTTGATTTACCCTCTGGAGATTTCTTGGTTAAATCTGACAAGTCGCGTTCATGTCCAACCTCAGACCATCCAACATAACTTTAATGTTTTGATGGATTATTTGACCAATCCATTGAGTCAAGTATTAGCAATGCCAGATTTTCCTTCGTCTGCCTCTGGAATTCACCACTTTGTGGTTGTAAAGCGACTCTTTCACCTAGCGCAAGGAGTAGCGATAGTTACCCTACCGATTTTTTATCTTTTTTGGAAGCAAGTCATTCAGAAAGGTTTTCTGCCTCTATATCGCAGAGGTCTCTTGATTATGCTGTCTTTACCTTTGGTACTTGGTTTAGTTGGTGTCTTCATTGGGTTTGAACAATTCTTTACATTGTTTCATCAAATTCTTTTTGTAGGTGATGATACCTGGCTTTTTGATCCAGCAAAAGACCCAGTCATTCTTATTCTACCAGAGGACTTTTTCCTGCATGCCTTTCTTCTATTTTTCTGCTTGTATGAGTTGATTTTTGGATTTATGTACCTTAAAAGTCGAAAAACAGGCAATTAAAAGAATAAATGCATAAAATTATTTGAACAAATTGTGGGAAAACCTATTTTTCTTGAAAAAATAGGTTTTTTTACGGAAATAACTAGTCAAGCGCTTTATTTTTTTGTATAATAGAGTGAGAAAAGTATGCAAAGAAGAGAATAGCATGATTACACTATTTTTATCACCGAGTTGTACATCATGTCGTAAGGCAAAGGCCTGGCTTAATAATCATAAGGTGCCTTTCCAAGAGCACAATATTATGACCAGTCCTTTATCAAGAAAAGAATTGCAACAAATTCTTTCCTTGACCGAAAACGGTACCGATGACATTATTTCAACTCGTTCAAAAATTTTCCAAAAGTTAAATATCGATGTGGAAAGTATCTCGGTGACTGAGTTGCTTAGTTTAATTGAGCAGTACCCTAGTCTTTTGCGTCGTCCTATTATCATTGATGATAAACGTATGCAGATTGGCTTTAATGAAGATGAAATTCGTGCTTTTCTTCCTCGTAGTTATCGTAAGCAAGAATTGAAAGAAGCTACATTGAGAGCTGGTATTAATTAGATGAATAAACAGTATAGTTACCCACTAGATTTGTCGTGGAGCACTGAAGAACTTGCTTCAGTGCTTTCTTTTTTTAATGATGTTGAAGCCGCCTATGAAACTAAGGTAGAAGCAAAGAAATTATTAGATTCCTATAAATTGTTCAAGTCTGTCGTGCCGAGTAAGAGTGACGAAAAACGTTTGGGACGTGAATTTGAAGCAGTTAGTGGATATTCTTTCTACCGTGCAGTCCAATTGGCAAAAGAAAAAAGAGAAGGGAAGATTTCACTTGGAAAATAGATTTACATTTGCCAAAGAAATTGTTAGGGAAGCTGGAGAATATATTCTTGAACATATGAAAGAAGATCTCCATGTTGAGAGAAAATCTTCGCCTACAGATTTGGTCACTAAGTTAGATAAAGAAGTTCAAGCCTTACTCATTGAGAAAATTCGATCTCGTTATCCCGATGATTTATTTTGTGCAGAAGAAGGTTGCTTTCGTGCAGCAGTAGAAAAAGGATCTGTTTGGATTATCGATCCCATTGATGGGACCAACAACTTCGTTGCACAAGGTGAAGATTTTGCTGTTATGCTAGCCTATTTTGAGGATGGTGTTGGGAAATTTGGGATTATCTATGATGTTATGAAAGGTGACTGCTACCATGGTGGAGGAGACTTTCCGCCTTGTCGCAATGATGAACCTTTACCAGTATTTAAAAAGAAACCTTTGAGAGAATTTCTGGTGGCTGGTAATTCTGGTATGCTAGAAACCAACGAATGGGGCTTAGCAGATTTGGGAAATGCTGCACTTGGCACACGAGTTTATGGCAGCGCTGCGATTAGTTTTGCAAAGGTACTATCAGGACGACTACTAACGTATATCACTTATCTTCAACCCTGGGATTATGCAGCAGCAAGTATCCTAGGTGAAAGTTTAGGTTATAAGGTTCTTACGATTGCTGGTGAGGAAGTTGATTTCCAAACACGGCAGGCCGTTATGATGGTACCAGTCGAGATGCAAGATGAAATTCAATCCTATATCTACGAAAGGAAATAATCTTACATGCAATTTCCAGAAGGATTTGTAAAAAAATATGAAACAATATTGGGAGATGAGGCAAGAGCTTTTCTTGCCTCTTTTGATGATGAAGCCGTTTCTGCTTTTCGTGTCAATCCCTTAAAAGAAAGTCAATTTTCTTTTTCAGACGCTATTCCAAATACACCTTGGGGCTACTATGGTAAGGTTTCTGGAAAGTCTCCAGAGCATGTAACTGGTCTGGTTTATTCCCAAGAACCGGCTGCACAAATGGTGGCGCAAGTAGCTCAGCCAAGTCCTGGCATGAAGGTCTTGGATTTGGCAGCAGCACCGGGTGGAAAATCGACACAATTGGCAGCCTATCTAGCAGGTGAGGGGCTCCTCGTTTCCAATGAAATTTCAAGTAAGCGAGCAAAAATACTGGTTGAAAATATGGAACGTTTTGGTGCGACAAATGTAGTTGTAACTAATGAATCTGCCGATCGTTTGGCAAAAGTATTTAAGGGATATTTTGACCTAATTGTTCTAGATGCACCATGTTCAGGTGAGGGGATGTTTCGAAAACAACCTGATGCCATGGATTATTGGAGTGTCGATTATCCTAGTCAGTGCGCTAGTTTACAACGTGAGA
>CAUUTJ010000056.1:0-8829 GCA_963548045.1 uncultured Streptococcus sp. | reverse complement strand
CGACCATTGAGCCAATCAATGACATTTTTATAAGCTTCAACTTGTCGGTAGTCACCATTGGTCATTTGACCTTGAGAATCCTTGGTACCAAGACCAGATACATAGATATTTGCAAATCCTCTTGGAAGGAAGTAGTCGTTAAGTGTGTAGCTACTATTGATATGAGTGAGTTTTTCTTCAGCATCAGAAAGGAGTGCTGCGTCCCCAACTGGTTCAACCAAGTCTAGGGTTGGCTTATCTAGTGTAATTTCATGTGGTTCCTTGACTTCTAGTTCAGCTTCCATTTTGTAAAGAGCTTTGTCGCTTGCTTTATCATTGGTTCCTTGATGGTATGGACTTGCAGTCATAACAGCTGGAATCTTCCCATTGAATGTTGGTCGGATTATACTTACCTTAATAAGATCAGGAAGTCCATCTTTATCAGAATCAACACGAGTCTCTACATAAACTACTTCACGAATGGCTTTGTTAGCTGAGAAAGTAGCAAGACTTTTTCCATTGAAGTAGTGGTAGTCATTGTCCTCAGGGATTAGACCATCGCTGACCAATTGGTCAATCAAGGTATTTCCCTTTTTAGTGCGCGTATTAAGAAGTTGGTAGAGGTTGTCAATCAAATTTCCATAAACGATAGGGAAGGCTGTTTCTTTATGAAAATCCAGACCGTCTTCAAAGTCTACTAAGTAACTGAAACCAAGCAACTGGAAGGCTACACTATAGAAAATTTCTGCTGTCAATTCACATTCTGAATTGAAGAAAGTGAGCAGATCAGTTTCTTTATCAACTGCTAGAGCGGAAAGTGGATAATCGGTATTTTTGTAATTGAAAAAACAAGTTCTAACAAAAGCTTCAAACTGTTCTTTATTTGAAGCTGATAGATCAAGTTTAAAGCCAAGATCAGATAATTCCTTTAGCTCTTGTTGATTTGTAACGGGATAATAACTAAATTGATTAAAACGCATTGATATCTCCTTTAAAGATTCATTCAAAAGTCATTATATCAAAAAAATATTGAAAATAACAGAAACAGTTGATAGATATGTGATAGGCGAGTGAAAAGAATCATATGTGGCTAGTATAAAGGCTTATTTCCATTTTTTGAGTATCTTATAAGGATATGCTATACTAGATATATGTTAGATTTGGAGAAATATGGCGTATCCATGTGGGAAGAAGATAAAATTCGCTCTTTTCGCAAAAAGTTATTAGCTTGGTATGATGGAAATAAGCGAGATTTACCTTGGAGAAGAAGCAAGAATCCTTACCATATTTGGGTATCTGAAATTATGTTGCAACAAACAAGAGTTGATACTGTCATTCCCTATTACGAGCGTTTCCTAGAATGGTTTCCGACTGTAGAGAGTTTAGCAATCGCACCTGAAGAACGTTTATTAAAAGCATGGGAAGGACTTGGTTATTATTCTCGTGTTCGCAATATGCAATCAGCAGCTCAGCAGATTATTAATGAGTTTAATGGAGAATTTCCTTCAACTTACGAAGGAATTTCAAGTCTGAAGGGGATTGGTCCCTATACGGCTGGTGCAATTTCAAGCATTGCTTTTAATCTTCCACAACCAGCAGTTGATGGGAATGTCATGCGTGTTCTGGCTCGTCTATTTGAAGTCAATCATGATATTGGAAATCCTAGAAATCGGAAAATATTTCAGGCTATGATGGAAATCTTGATTGATCCAGGTCGTCCAGGTGATTTTAATCAGGCCTTGATGGATTTAGGTTCAGATATTGAGGCTCCAGTTAACCCTAGACCAGAGGATAGTCCTGTTAAAGAATTTAGCGCTGCTTATAAACATGGAACTATGGATCGCTATCCCGTTAAAGCACCAAAGAAAAAGCCGGTTCCTATTTATCTCAATGCTTTAGTGGTACAAAATAGTAAAGGACAGTTTTTACTAGAGAAAAATGAAAGTGAAAAGTTGCTTGCTGGATTTTGGCATTTCCCCTTGATTGAGGTAGAGGAATTTTCAAAAGACGAAGAATTAAATCTCTTTAGTCAAGTGGCTGAATCATTCCAGCAGCTCGGTCCTTCACCTCAAGAAAGCTTTGAGCAGGATTATGATTTAGAGGTTGACTGGCAGGATACCCATTTTGAAGAAGTGAAACATGTCTTTAGCCATCGAAAGTGGCATGTCCGAATTTTAGCCGGCCAGGTAGTTGATGACAAAGAATATAGCGATAAAGAAGTTGTTTGGTTAACTCCAGAAGAGTTTGACCTTTACCCACTAGCAAAACCTCAACAAAAGATTTGGCAAGTGTATTCAAAAAGATGCTGATAATACTAGTCTTTCGTGTCTTCTTTGCATTTTTTTGGTATAATTGATATAAGGAAAAAGGTGACTATATGAAAAAAATATTGATTGTTGATGATGAGAAACCAATCTCAGATATCATTAAGTTTAATATGACTAAAGAGGGTTATGAAGTTGTAACAGCCTTTAATGGACGTGAAGCTATTGAACTGTTCGAAGCTGAAAAACCTGATATTATTATTTTGGACTTGATGTTACCAGAAATTGATGGTCTGGAAGTGGCTAAAACGATTCGCAAGACAAGTAGTGTTCCAATTATCATGCTTTCAGCAAAAGATAGCGAGTTTGATAAGGTTATTGGTCTTGAGCTTGGAGCTGATGATTATGTAACAAAACCATTTTCAAACCGTGAGCTACAAGCGCGTGTTAAGGCTTTGCTTCGTCGTACTGATTTAATAGCAGTGGAGAACCAAGAAGAAGATACAAAATTACAAAGTCTTCAAATTGGGGATTTAGAGATTCTTCCTGATGCTTATGTGGCGAAAAAATATGGTGAAGAATTGGATTTAACTCATAGAGAGTTTGAGTTATTGCATCACTTAGCTTCTCACCTTGGTCAAGTTATTACCCGGGAACACCTTCTTGAAACTGTTTGGGGTTATGATTATTTCGGTGATGTTCGTACTGTTGATGTTACCATTAGACGTCTACGTGAGAAGATTGAAGACACACCAAGCAGACCTGAGTATATCTTGACTCGTCGTGGTGTGGGTTATTACATGAGAAATAATGATTAATATAATTAAACAAACGATTCTGACAAGAGATTTTATCTTTGTTCTCATTTTAATTGGTTTTATCATGCTTGTGAGCTTCCTCTTGCTTGAAGGCCGAAGAGATAATATTCGTCTTAAACAGTTAAATCAAAAGGTTAAAGATTTAATTGCTGGGGATTATTCTCAGGTCTTGGATATGCAAGGAAATATTGAAATCACTAATATCACAAACAACTTAAATGATTTGTCAGAAGTTATTCGTCTGACCCAGGAAAACTTAGAGCAAGAAAGCAAAAGGTTGCATAGTATCTTGTCATACATGACTGATGGTGTCCTTGCAACCAACCGTCGAGGCCAAATCACTATGATTAATGATATGGCTAAAAGACAACTTGGGGTAGAAAGTGATGAAGCTCTGAATCAGAACATTCTTGAGTTACTCAAGATCGAGGATGAGTACGAGCTTAGGGACTTGATTACTCAAAGTCCAGAATTGATGATTTATTCCCAAAATGTCAACGGCGAGTATATCAGTTTACGTGTTCGTTTCGCCCTCATACGCAGAGAATCAGGCTTTATTTCAGGGCTTGTAGCTGTTCTTCATGATACGACTGAACAGGAAAAAGAAGAACGTGAAAGAAGACTCTTCGTTTCAAACGTCAGTCATGAATTGCGAACTCCTTTGACCAGTGTCAAATCTTACCTGGAAGCCTTGGATGAAGGAGCACTTTCAGAACCAGTTGCACCAGACTTTATTAAGGTTTCGCTCGATGAAACCAATCGTATGATGCGCATGGTGACGGATCTCTTACATCTGTCTCGTATTGATAATGCAACCAGTCATTTAGACGTTGAATTGATTAACTTTACAGCTTTTATTACTTTTATCCTGAATCGTTTTGATAAAATTCGATCCCAGGATGAGGAAAAGAAATATGAGATTGTTAGAGATTATCCGATTACATCTGTCTGGATTGAAATTGACACTGATAAGATGACTCAGGTTATTGATAATATTCTTAACAATGCTATCAAATATTCACCAGATGGTGGGAAAATTACAGTTAGTATGAAAACCACTGATGACCAGATGATTTTATCTATTTCAGACCAAGGTCTAGGAATTCCTAAAGAAGATTTACCAAAGATTTTTGACCGTTTTTATAGGGTTGATAAAGCTAGAAGTCGTGCCCAAGGTGGTACTGGTCTAGGGCTTGCTATCGCTAAAGAAATCATCAAGCAACACAATGGATTTATCTGGGCTAAGAGTGAATACGGTAAAGGTTCTACCTTTACCATTGTACTTCCTTATGATATAGATGCTGTGAAAGAAGAAGTATGGGAGGATGAAGTAGAAGACTAGAATGAGTGAAACAGGCTTTAAATATAGTATTTTAGCATCGGGTTCTAGCGGAAATTCCTTCTATCTAGAAACCCCAAAGAAAAAGATTTTAGTAGATGCAGGCTTATCCGGTAAAAAAATTACAAGTTTATTGGGTGAAATCAATCGTAAACCAGAAGATTTAGATGCGATATTAATCACTCATGAACATACGGACCATATTCATGGTGTTGGAGTCTTAGCACGCAAATACGGTATGGATCTCTATGCTAATGAGAAAACTTGGCAAGCTATGGAAAATAGTAAGTACCTAGGTAAAGTTGACTCTTCTCAAAAGCATATTTTTGAAATGGGAAAGACTAAAACCTTTGGTGATATTGATATCGAGAGTTTTGGAGTTAGTCATGATGCTGCAGCTCCCCAGTTTTATCGTTTTATGAAGGATGATAAGAGTTTCGTCATGCTAACTGATACAGGCTATGTCAGTGATCGTATGACTGGTATTGTTGAAAATGCAGATGGCTATCTCATTGAGTCCAATCATGATGTGGAAATTTTGCGAGCTGGTTCCTATGCTTGGCGACTCAAACAACGGATTCTATCCGATCTTGGTCACCTCTCAAACGAGGATGGTGCAGATGCCATGATTCGCACACTTGGGAATCGTACCAAAAAAATCTACTTGGGCCATTTATCTAAGGAAAATAATATCAAGGAGCTAGCCCATATGACCATGGTCAATCAGCTTGCCCAAGCGGATCTCGGTGTAGGAGTAGATTTTCAAGTTTACGATACCTCTCCTGACACCGCAACACCATTGACAGATATATAAAAAAAGAAGGCAAATACCTTCTTTTTTATGCTTTTTATAAGCCAGCAAATTCTTTGATTTCTTGAGCTGACATTGAAGAGTCGCAACGGACATTGATTTGTCCATTTGCAACATGGACGAATCCAGGTACTGTAGGGATTTCATAACGTGAGCGGAAGTCTCGCAATGCATCGAGCTGGCTTGGCTCTTCGCTGTTAATGAAGTAGATATGTGCTTTTGTTTCGGCAACGACACCAGCTAAAGTTCCGGCAAATTTACGGCAGTAAGGACAAGTTTTACGGCCGATAAAGAAAGTTGCAGTTTCTTTTTTATCAAGGGCTTCTTGCGCACGAGCTACAGTTGTAACTTCGAGATCTTTAATATCTTCTAAGAATTGTTCCATGAGTTTACCTCGCTTTCATTAATAAATCTAGTATGCCATAAAGTTTTTAAAAATGCTTAGATTTGATACGAAAAAAGATGAGATAGTCTATCTCATCTTTTTAAGTTGTTATTTTACAAAAGCGTTGATTTCAGCTTCAATGTTTGCAATTTTAGTTTGTGAATCTTCATTGCTTTCACCAACCACTGCAATATAGAATTTAATTTTTGGTTCAGTACCTGAAGGACGAACAGCAATCCAAGAGCCATCTGCAAGTGTGTATTTCAAGACATCACTTGGAGGAGTGGTCAAGGCTGTTACAGTGCCATCTGAAGCAGTAGATGTTTGAGCTTTAAAGTCTTCAACAACAGTAATTGCTGTATTATTGAATTCTTTTGGACCATTGTCACGGAATTTAGCCATGATTGCCTTGATCTGCTCAGCACCATCAACACCTGAAAGGGTAACAGAAATAGTCTTTTCAGCATAGTAGCCGTACTCTTTGTAAATTTCTTCAATACCATCAGCAAGAGTCAAACCACGAGAGCGGTAGTAGGCAGCAAGTTCAGCAACAACAAGAACAGCTTGAATCGCATCTTTATCACGTACGAATGGTTTGATCAAGTAACCGAAGCTTTCTTCAAATCCCATCATGTAAGTGTGATTGTGTTTTTCTTCGAATTCTTGGATTTTTTCAGCGATAAATTTGAAGCCAGTCAAAACGTTAAACATTGTTGCGCCGTAGCTTTCAGCAATCTTTGTTACCAAGTCAGTTGAAACGATAGATTTGCAGAGAGCAGCGTTTTCTGGAAGAGTTCCAGCATTTTTGTGGGCTTCTAAAATGTACTTAGCCATGATAGCACCGATTTGGTTACCAGAAAGATTGAGGTAGCTACCATCTTTTTGAAGAACTTCAACACCGACACGGTCAGCATCAGGGTCAGTTGCGACAAGAACATCAGCACCTACTTGGCGACCAAGTTCTTCTGCAAGTGCAAAGGCTGCTTGATTTTCTGGGTTTGGTGATTTAACAGTAGAGAAGTCTGGATCCGGAGTTGCTTGAGCTTCAACGACTTGAACTGAGTCAAATCCTGCTTGTGCAAGTGCACGGCGAGCCAACATTTCACCAGTACCGTGAAGTGGTGTGTAGACAATCTTCATGTCTTTACCAAATTCTTCAATCAAGGCTGGGTTGATGTTTACATCTTTAACTTCTTTAAGGTACTCTGCATCGACTGCTTCACCAATGACTTCAATCAAACCTGAAGCTTTTTCAGCATCCACATCAGCAACCTCAATAGCAAATGGGTTTTCGATAGCACGAATATAAGTTGTCAAAGCATCTGCATCATGCGGAGGCATTTGACCACCATCTTCACCATAAACCTTGTATCCATTAAATGGAGCTGGGTTGTGACTAGCTGTAATCATGATTCCTGCAAAACAGTTGAGGTGACGAACAGCAAATGAAAGTTCTGGAGTTGGACGAAGACTTTCAAAGACATAGGATTTAATACCGTGTTTAGCAAGAACTGCTGCAGACTCAAAGGCAAATTCTGGAGAGAAGTGACGGCTATCGTAAGCAATGGCTACCCCACGTTCTTTTTCATTTCCACCTTTTGACTCAATCAAACGAGCCAAACCTTCAGTTGCTTGACGGACAACATAGATATTAATACGGTTTGTACCCGCACCAATCAATCCGCGCATACCAGCTGTACCAAATTCAAGATTAGTATAGAAGGCATCTTCCTTTGTTTTTTCATCCATATTTTCTAAATCTTGACGAAGGTAGTCAGGAAGTTCTGCAAAATTTACCCATTTTTGGTAATTTTCTTGATAAGTCATAGGAAATCTCCTTTATTATATATTCTAATCGGCTTCATTATACCATGAAATGAAGTTTTAGTAAAACGTTAGCATGAGTTTCTGATAAGTTGTAAAATGTAGCTTAAGAACAAGCCTTGAACGGCTTAAAGAAACATGCTATACTAACTGTATGATTATTTTACAAGCAAATAAAATCGAACGATCTTTTGCAGGAGAAGTTCTATTTGAAAATATTAACTTACAAGTCGATGAAAGAGACCGTATTGCCCTGGTTGGAAAAAATGGTGCAGGAAAGTCTACACTTTTAAAAATCTTGGTAGGAGAAGAAGAACCAACCTCTGGAGAGATTAATAAGAAAAAAGATATTTCTCTGTCTTATCTAGCACAAGATAGTCGTTTTGAGTCCGAAAATACTATCTATGACGAGATGTTGCACGTTTTTGATGAGTTGCGAACTACTGAGAAACAGCTTCGTCAGATGGAGCTAGAGATGGGTGAAAAGACAGGTGCGGATCTAGAAAAAATAATGTCTGACTACGATCGTTTGTCAGAAAACTTCCGTCAGGCCGGAGGTTTCACCTACGAAGCGGATATTCGGGCTATTTTAAACGGATTTAAATTCGATGAATCGATGTGGCAGATGAAGATTGCCGAGCTCTCTGGTGGTCAAAATACTCGTCTTGCACTGGCAAAAATGCTCCTTGAAAAACCGAATCTCTTGGTTTTGGATGAGCCAACCAACCACTTAGATATTGAAACTATCGCCTGGTTAGAAAATTACCTTGTAAACTATAGTGGTGCTCTTATTATCGTTAGTCACGACCGCTATTTCCTCGATAAGGTAGCAACAATTACCTTGGACTTAACCAAACATTCCTTAGACAGATACGTAGGAAACTACTCAAGTTTTGTGGAGCAGAAAGAGCAGAAGTTGCTGACTGAAGCTAAGAACTATGAAAAGCAGCAGAAGGAAATTGCTGCTCTAGAAGATTTCGTAAATCGCAATCTTGTTCGAGCATCGACAACCAAAAGGGCGCAATCTCGACGGAAACAACTGGAGAAAATGGAGCGCTTGGATAAGCCAGAAGCTGGAACTAAATCAGCTAATATGACCTTCCACTCTGATAAAACATCTGGCAATATTGTTTTAACTGTTGAAAATGCTGCGATTGGCTATGATGGTGAGGTATTGTCGGAGCCCATCAATCTCGATCTTCGTAAGATGAATGCAGTAGCGATTGTAGGTCCTAATGGTATTGGTAAGACGACCTTTATCAAGTCTATTGTTGATCATATTCCTTTTATTAAGGGTGAGAAACGTTTTGGCGCTAATGTTGAAGTTGGCTACTATGACCAAACTCAAAGTAAGTTAACACCAAGCAATACAGTTTTAGATGAACTTTGGAATGATTTTAGATTGACGC
>CAUUTJ010000055.1:0-9426 GCA_963548045.1 uncultured Streptococcus sp. | reverse complement strand
AGATTAAGCATTATCAACAGTTCACTGTCAACATCCCTGATGAAAATCTCATGCTCCAGATGGAGCAGGCTGGTTTTATCAGCCATAGGGAGAAATTGAAACACTTGGGCCTTGACTATGAGATTTCTGAACGAACTCAGGCACCGATTTTAGAAGCTTGTCCAGTCGTTTTGGATTGTCAGGTGGATCGGATTATTGAGGAAGATGGCATCTGTCATATTTTTGCCAAGATTCTCGAGCGACTGGCTGATCCAGAGCTCTTAGATGACAAGGGGCATTTTAAAAATGACCGCTTTGCGCCAACTTACTTTATGGGGGACGGGCACCAGCGTGTTTATCGTTATCTAGATGACCGAGTCGATCCCATGGGGAGCTTTATGAAGAAAGCGAGGAAGAAGAATGACAAGAGCTGAGTTGCCAGATAAAATCGAAACGGATCGACTGGTCTTGCGAGTCCGAACAGTGGCGGATGTTGAAGATATCTTTGACTATGCTAGTCGTCCAGAAGTCTCTTACCCAGCAGGTTTTCCACCTGTCAAGACCTTGGAAGATGAGATTTATTACCTAGAACATATCCTTCCCGAGCGCAATGAAAAGGACAATCTCCCAGCTGGTTACGGCATAGTAGTTAAAGGGACCGATACAATCATTGGTTCTGTCGACTTCAACCATCGCCACGAAGATGATGTGCTGGAAATTGGCTATACCTTGCACCCAGACTATTGGGGCCGAGGTTATGTGCCAGAAGCGGCGCGTGCTTTGATTGATCTAGCTTTTAAAGAATTGAACCTTCACAAGATAGAATTGTCTTGCTTTGGTTACAACCTTCAAAGTCAACGAGTCGCGGAAAAGCTTGGCTTTACCCTCGAAGCTCGCATAAGAGACCGCAAAGATGCCCAAGGCAACCGCTGTGATGATTTGAGGTACGGCTTGCTGAAGAGTGAGTGGGAGACTCAAGATCAACACTAAAGAATAGAAATAACTAGAAAGGACACACACATGTCTAAAGAACTTTCACCTAAATACAATCCAGCCGAGGTTGAGGCTGGTCGTTACCAAAAATGGCTTGACGAAGATGTTTTCAAGCCTTCTGGCGATAAAAAGGCTAAGCCTTATTCCATCGTTATTCCACCACCAAACGTAACTGGGAAACTTCACCTTGGTCACGCTTGGGATACAACTTTGCAAGATATCATCATCCGTCAAAAACGTATGCAAGGTTTCGATACGCTTTGGCTTCCAGGGATGGACCACGCTGGGATTGCCACTCAAGCTAAAGTAGAAGCGCGTTTGGCTGAGGACGGCATCTCTCGTTATGACCTCGGTCGTGAGAAATTCCTCGATAAGGTTTGGGAATGGAAAGACGAATATGCGACGACTATCAAGGAACAATGGGGCAAGATGGGGCTCTCTGTAGACTACTCTCGTGAGCGTTTCACCCTTGATGAAGGGTTGTCAAAAGCCGTTCGTAAGGTCTTTGTAGAGCTTTACAAGAAGGGCTGGATCTACCGTGGTGAATTTATCATCAACTGGGATCCGAAAGCCCGTACAGCCCTTTCTGATATCGAGGTTATTCACAAGGATGTCGAAGGTGCCTTCTACCACATGAACTACATGTTGGAAGACGGTTCACGTGCCCTTGAAGTAGCAACAACACGTCCTGAGACTATGTTTGGGGATACTGCCGTAGCGGTTAACCCAAATGATGACCGTTATAAAGACTTGATTGGTAAAAATGTTATCTTGCCAATCTTGAACAAGCCAATCCCAATCGTAGGGGACGAACACGCAGACCCTGAATTTGGTACTGGTGTGGTGAAAATCACTCCTGCCCATGACCCTAACGACTTCTTGGTTGGTCAACGTCATAATCTTCCGCAAGTGAACGTTATGAACGATGATGGTACCATGAATGAATTGGCTGGTGAATTCAACGGCATGGACCGCTTTGAAGCTCGTAAGGCTGTTATCAAGAAGTTAGAAGAAATTGGTGCCCTTGTTAAGATTGAGAAGATGACCCACTCAGTTGGTCACTCAGAGCGTACAGGGGTTATGGTTGAGCCACGTTTGTCTACGCAATGGTTTGTGAAGATGGATCAATTGGCTAAGAATGCCATTGCCAACCAAGACACAGACGATAAGGTAGAATTCTACCCACCTCGTTTCAACGATACCTTCCTTCAATGGATGGAAAATGTCCACGACTGGGTGATCTCTCGTCAGCTCTGGTGGGGTCACCAAATCCCTGCTTGGTACAATGCTGAGGGTGAAATGTACGTTGGCGAAGAAGCGCCAGAAGGTGACGGATGGAAACAAGACGAAGATGTCTTGGATACTTGGTTTAGTTCAGCCCTTTGGCCATTCTCAACTATGGGCTGGCCGGATGTCGACTCAGAAGACTTCAAACGTTACTTCCCAACTTCAACCTTGGTAACAGGTTACGACATCATCTTCTTCTGGGTGTCTCGTATGATCTTCCAATCATTGGAATTCACTGGCCGTCAGCCATTCCAAAACGTCCTGATTCACGGTCTCATTCGTGACGAGCAAGGACGCAAGATGTCTAAGTCACTCGGTAACGGGATTGACCCAATGGATGTTATCGAGAAATACGGTGCCGATGCCCTTCGTTGGTTCCTTTCAAACGGTTCTGCACCAGGGCAAGACGTGCGTTTCTCTTACGAGAAAATGGATGCGTCATGGAACTTCATTAACAAGATTTGGAACATCTCTCGTTACATCCTCATGAACAATGAAGGGTTGACCTTGGATGCGGCACGTGAAAATGTAGCCAAAGTGGCTGCTGGTCAAGCAGGTAACGTGACAGACCGCTGGATTCTCCACAACCTCAACGAAACGATCGGTAAGGTCACTGAAAACTTTGACAAGTTTGAATTCGGTGTGGCTGGTCACATCCTCTACAACTTCATCTGGGATGAGTTTGCGGACTGGTATGTTGAGTTGACTAAGGAAGTGCTTTATAGCGACAATGAGGACGAAAAAGTCATCACTCGTTCAGTTCTTCTTTACACCTTGGATCAAATCTTGCGTCTCCTTCACCCAATCATGCCATTCGTAACTGAGGAAATCTACGGCCAAATCTCTGAAGGAACGATCGTGACTGCGGAATACCCAGTGGTTCGTCCAGAGTTTGAAAACGAAGAAGCAGCAGCCGGCGTTGAAGCTCTTAAAGATGTGATTCGCTCTGTTCGTAACTCACGTGCAGAAGTGAACGTAGCGCCAAGCAAATCAATCACTATCTTGATTAAGACAAGCGACAGCAAGCTCGATGCCTTCTTCAATGATAACGTCAACTACATCAAACGCTTCACAAACCCAGAACACCTGGAAATTGCAGCAGATGTAGAGGTACCTGATTTGGTTATGTCAAGCATCATCACAGGTGCAGAAATCTACTTGCCACTCGCTGACCTTCTCAATGTCGAAGAAGAATTGGCTCGTCTTGAAAAAGAATTAGCCAAATGGCAAAAAGAACTGGATATGGTCGGTAAGAAGCTCTCTAACGAACGCTTCGTAGCCAATGCCAAACCAGAAGTCGTCCAAAAAGAACGCGACAAACAAGCCGACTACCAAGCGAAGTACGATGCGACCGTAGCACGGATTGATGAGATGAAGAAGTTGGTGAAATAAATAAACCTTAAGCAGATTCTGATAAATTAGTCTAATATCAGAACTGCTTTTTTAGTTGATATATGTTATAATTACCGATGAAAACAATTATAACAGGAGTCAGATATGATAAAGATTTCCCGATTAAAAATTAGTAATTTTAGGTCATTTACCAATGAAGAGAATACAATTGACGACCTTGATGTTTTAAATATTTTTGCAGGTCGAAATAATGTTGGGAAAACGAATGTTTTAAGAGCTATTAATTTATTTTTTAATCCTAAGTCCTACAATCCAAGTATTGATAGAAATGCTATTAAGGAAATTACTAAAGGTGCTAGTAAAGATCCTGTTATTACCGTAGACTTTATTGATGATGAATTAGAAACTGGTAAAGAAAGTAAGTATCAAATTTATTGCAACCTTAATAAAGAAGAGTCGGAACTTTACAAGACGAATTCAAAACATGCAAAATTAAACTCGAGTAGCAAAATAAAAAAATATCTAAACGCCAAATTTAAATGTGTGTATCTAAGTACAACAGACCAAGACTTGTCTAGTCAGGCATTTTCTTTGTTAAACGATATGGTACTACAGTATTTTAAGAAAAAGCATAAAAAAATTAAACAAACTGTAGAAGAGTTTGAAAGACAGTATGATTTGTTACTAGGTACTTTTAAAGAACATATTAATGACATTGAATCAGATTTAGATAATGAGTTTGAATTATTCAGAGAAAACCATATTGAAATAAAACCGAAATTAGTAATTGATGATCAAGCAAAAATTACAGAATTTCTCCTGAAAAATATTTCTTTGAAGTTAGATGATGATTACGCTCAGATTATTGATGCTAAAGGAGCAGGGGTACAAAGAACATCTGTCATTTTGTTAACATTCTTTTTACTAAATGAGATTTTTCAGACACATAATAAAATAATTCTATTAGATGAACCTGAGGCCTTTCTATACCCACTTTTAACAACAGGTTTAAAAGATTCTATTTTAGAACTAGTGAATAATGAAAACAATAAATCACAGTTATTCATAACTACTCATTCACGAGAATTTTTAAAAGAAGTGAATAATCCTATCTTTAGATTTTATAACATTCAGCAGAGTAAAAGGAAGCAATCATATCAACGAAGTAAGAATGATTTTGATATTGTGAAAAATTCTGTAGTTAGCAAGTTTACTAATGAAATTAAAAATCAAGTATTAAAAAATTATGGTTTATTAGATGAAGTAGATGACCACAGAGAAATTATAATATGTGAAGGAAAGACGGATAAAAATTATATTGAATATATTTTAGAGTCAAAACCATATCGACCGCAAATACGATATGAAAAATATAAGAACGATGAAAATGATTTAGATTTTAATTTTGTCGGAAGTGGAGCAGAATCAGTAGTATCAATTCTAGTGTATTTAGATAAAGTAAGTCAGGTACATAGAAAGATATTTATCTTGTTAGATGGTGATCCAGCAGGGGAGAAAGCAAAGAAAAAGATTAATAGCGAAAAAAGTAAATTTAGAAATTTTGAAATTGAAGTTTATAGTATTGATAGTGGTAAAGAAATTGAAGATATGGTATTTGATGAAAATTTACTGGTTGAAACATTAAAGAAGACTTCTGAAGATTTTTCTGCAAAACAGCAAGAATTTGTTAGGTTTTTATCTAGCAAACATGGACAGAAAAACCTTATGGATTTAACTAAAGAATTTATCTCGTATCACAGTATTAATTATCCAGAAGGAAAAATGAAATGTGACCTTTCTCAAAATATAGATAGAGAAAGAATGAATAAAAGTTGGCTTTTAGATAGACTTAATTCATTTTTTTATTCTGATGAGGTATTTTAGTGATGGGAACAACTCGATTAAAACCTATTTTAAAATGGGCAGGAGGGAAAAGACAGTTACTAGATGTAATCAGAGAGCATTTACCTACTGATATTACTGTTTATGTTGAACCTTTTTTAGGTGGAGGTGCCTTATTATTTGATCTACAGCCTAAGCGTGCGATTATTAATGATTACAATTCAGAATTAATGAATGTTTATAAAGTTGTTAAGGAAAATCCTCAGGCTCTCATTGATAATCTTTATAATCACAAAAATAATAATTCTAAAGATTATTTTTACAATATTCGAGAATTAGACAGGTTGGAATCTTTTAGTGAATTAACAGATGTAGAAAGAGCTTCTCGAATTATTTACTTAAACAAGACATGTTACAATGGCCTTTTTAGAGTAAATCAACTGGGTCAATTCAATACGCCCTATGGTAGACATAAGAATCCCCAGATAATAAATGAAGAAATGATTAACGGTATTTCTTATTACTTCAATACAGCTGATTTAAAAATGATGACGGGAGATTATAAGTTGGCACTAAAGCATCTAAGGAAAGGAAGTTTTGTATATTTTGATCCACCCTATTTACCACTTAATTCCTCTTCATTCACGGGATACACAGAATTAGGATTCCCAATTGAAAAACAAAAGGAGTTAAGAGATATTTGTATTAAGCTTCATAAAAGAGGGATTAGATTTCTAGTATCTAATTCATTTACTGACGAAATATTAGATTTATATAGTGATGATAGTATATTTAAAATAAAGCAAATTAATGTTCCTAGAAAAATTAATAGAAATGGATCTTGTAGAGTTCCAGCAAGTGAGTTAATTATTTATAATTACGATATTTAATGTGACTTCGTCATTTGAATTTTTTATTTTGCAATATATATTTTTAGTCTGATAAAAGTCAATATTTTTAGAAAGCAGGTTACTACATGACAAATTCTGTAAGTTCGAACCGCTCTGAGAAGTACAACATTGCAGCCTTCTTCTCAGGTGTTGGGGGAATTGAGTTGGGATTTGAACAGACCAACGAGTTCAGAGTGGTGTATGCCAATGAATTTGATAAGTATGCGCGTCAGACTTATCGTTTAAATTATCCAAATACGTATTTGGATAGTCGTGATATTCATGCGGTACAGCCGGAAGAAATTCCTGCTGAGCGTGTGGATGTGATTATGGGAGGATTTCCTTGTCAGGCCTTTAGTATTGCGGGGTATCGCAAGGGGTTTGATGATGATCGTGGCGATCTTTTCTTCGAATTGCTTCGTATGATTGAGGGGCGCAAACCTCGCGCTATCTTCATCGAAAACGTCAAAAACATGGTCGGTCATGACCATGGGAATACCTTCAAAGTTATTCGTGAGGCCTTGACTGAGAATAACTACTTTATCAAGTGGAAGGTCCTCAACGGGAAAGACTATGGAAATATCCCACAAAACCGTGAACGGATCTACATTGTTGGTTTTGATACAAAAGAAGCCTATGACTTGTTTGAATTCCCAGAGGAAATAAAGCTGACAACGACTTTGAGTGATGTTATTGATTTTGGTGCCAAGCCAGATGAAGCCTACTATTATCGAGAAGGCAAGCAAAATTTCTATGCTGACCTCAAGGCCAATGTGACTAGTCAAGATACGGTCTACCAGTGGCGTCGTCAATACGTTCGTGAGAATAAAAGCGGGGTTGTTCCAACCTTAACGGCCAATATGGGAACTGGCGGGCATAATGTTCCGTTGATTTTGACTGACAGTGGGGAGATTCGTAAGTTAACACCGAAGGAAACCTTTAATGTACAAGGATATCCAAAGACCTTTAAGTTGCCTGAAGGTGTTTCCAATGGTCAACTTTATAAACAGGCTGGAAATAGTGTGATTGTCCCTGTAATTAAACGTATTGCAGAGCGGATTGCTTTTGCCCTTAATGAGAGCAATGGGCTGTCTCAACTGGATCGTTCCGGAAAATTTGCCATTATCTATACCAAGATGAATGGTCAGTTTGAAGGTCAGTCTTATGTGAAAGATTTTGTCTCCACTTATGAGGAAGCAGAGAAGAAGATTGCCTCCTATGAGGATGGTCTTGCCATTTTATCAGACGAAGATTATTTCAGATTGGTAAAAAAACGTGGCAATTTAGAGTTTTACAGCATTATTTAACGAATTATATAAGTAAGAGGACTAGTGAAAATCTAGTCTTCTTTTGATATACTTAAATAAGAAGTGAGGATGAATAGATGTGGGAACACTTAAAACAAGAACAAAAAGAGAAATATAAGACTCTCATTACCAATTTTGCTAGTCTGAGTGAAGCATTTTCTCAAAAGGCAGAAGCCGAAGATTCTAATGATCGAGAAAACTACGTTGCTCCGATAGTCAATTCAAAATTCCAAGAAACTGTTTTCCAAAAAGCTTTTCATGCTGTTGGTGAGGATATTGCCAATACCTCTTATGATGCTTCGCTTGTCGTTGACGAGCAACATAAGTATTTGGTTGGGATTAAATCCTTTGGTTTGGATTCAGGGGATCAAAAGATTGCTCAGTTCAAGAAAGATTCACAGTCTTGGAATGAGTTATTGAGCGAAATTCGATTTCATGCTGATATTTCACCGGACAAGGAAACAGCTGATAAAGAAAATGATGCCCGCTATGAAAAACTGGCCCGTGAGATTGCGACCTTGCGAAATCAACGGATTGAATCATCCAAAGCACTCATAAAGGGATTTCATTCTGATTCTAGTCATGTGGAAGCCGTCTATCATGTCTTGATGCCGACCTCGAAAGGTCACAAACCTCAGATCCATGTGGGAGAGACGACTTATCTGCCGGTTGACCTAGACCATCTCAGGATTTTAGGCTCGACAACCAAGAACAATCCGACAAATTTCCGTTTCACAGATGGCCATCATGATTATAAATACACGGCTGCAGATAGTCAGCTCCATATGACCTTTAGGAATAAGGAGATTGTGGTTGATACTTGGGATGTGAATTATGTTGAGGATCCCTTTTATCTATTTGAACACCTTCACTTATTGACATCAGAAAAAAGTGATTCGGAGATTCTTGAGACGGCGTCGTGGGTGATCACAGATAAGCACGGAAATGTAGAAGAAAATTCAGGCTTTAATGCCTTTAATGGTGGATCAAAATTGGCCAAAAAAGAGCGCTTGCCACGGATTTTAAAGATTCAGGACAAATTTAAAGACAGTCTCGCTCCAGAAGAACTAGCCTTTGTGACCTTTTCTTTAGAAGAAATCCTCTTGAAAAAATGGTCTACCAAGGAAGAAAAAGCCCAGATGAAATCTATTCGCGAGGACTTGATTCGCTTTGTACACGAGACGAGGAATGAAAAACTAATCAAAGAAATTGAACAGCTGGTTTATCGTCCAGTCAGTGAAGTGTATATTCCTCTTCCAGACTCCAAACATTTTCATGAGGAGCGTCCAGACTTTTTTGGTAAAGATATTGGAAGGTTTGAGCCAGGTACAAGTAAACTTGTGCTCCCAAAAGAAGAACGGACTTTTAAGCTACGATTTTTATCATCAGGTGATGTGATTACTGCCTATATCAACCAAGAAGCTGGGAAGGCCATTCAATCAACTGATAAGCAAGAAATCCTTGGCAATTGGATTCTTCGTGGTGTCTTTCAGCTAAAAGACAGAGAGATCCTAACGGGTAAGAAACTATCTCAGCTAGAAATCAATGGTATCCGTCTTTCCAAATTCAAAAACGGTGAAATTGGCATTGACTTCATCTGGATTGATGTGGACAATCCTCCTGCAGATGCGATTGGTTGGGTTGCGAAATAGAGAGTAATAAACTATTCATAGGACTACAAAAACACCACCTCCTAGTCAATTAGGAGGTGGTGTTATGCTTTAGACCATTTTCCAGAAATAATCGATGATATAGGTCAGGCCATAGGTGTAGAT
>CAUUTJ010000054.1:0-9583 GCA_963548045.1 uncultured Streptococcus sp. | reverse complement strand
TTATCGCCTACACTTTTATTCTCAACCTTTTCCTAGTTGGAGTCAATCAAGTGACTGGCGGAAATTACGGGCTCTTGAATACTACACCTTTTATTCCAGATGCTCCTATTTGGATCAAGTATCTTTTGGTTTCAATCATTCTTTCTTCAGCCTTGGTGCTCTTTGATATTTTGTTTAAGAAACGCTGGCAAAAGAAAATGGCTTTAGAATCAACTCTTTCATGAAACCATAGTAAGTAAAAAACGATACAGATTCGATTGTAAAATATAAATTGAGATATCTATTATTTAAAAGCAAGTCTACTATGTAGACCTGCTTTTTCTGATATCAGCGATTGAAAAACTCCCTAAAATCCGATATAATGGAGTGTTGAAAGGAATTTAAGAGTCCAATGTAACAAAGAGTGACTATCTATTGAAATCATTGAAAATAAAAAGAAAAAAGAAAGAGAAGTTATGAGTATTCAAGAAGAAATTAAAAAACGCCGTACCTTTGCCATCATCTCCCACCCGGACGCGGGTAAAACGACTATTACAGAGCAATTGCTCTACTTTGGGGGAGAGATTCGTGAGGCAGGTACTGTAAAAGGGAAGAAAACAGGAAACTTTGCCAAGTCAGACTGGATGGATATCGAGAAACAACGTGGGATTTCAGTAACCTCATCTGTCATGCAGTTTGATTACGATGGTAAACGTGTCAATATCCTAGATACCCCAGGGCACGAGGACTTTTCAGAAGATACCTACCGTACCTTGATGGCGGTAGATGCTGCTGTTATGGTTGTTGACTCTGCCAAGGGTATTGAAGCCCAGACCAAGAAATTGTTTGAGGTTGTCAAACACCGTGGTATTCCAGTCTTCACTTTTATGAATAAGCTGGACCGTGACGGTCGCGAGCCACTGGACCTTTTGCAAGAATTGGAAGAAGTATTGGGCATCGCCAGTTACCCAATGAACTGGCCGATTGGGATGGGGAAAGCCTTTGAGGGGCTTTACGACCTCTATAATCAACGCTTGGAACTCTACAAAGGGGATGAACGCTTTGCCAGTCTAGAAGATGGAGACAAACTCTTTGCCAACAATCCATTCTACGAACAAGTGAAAGATGACATCGAGCTCTTGCAAGAAGCTGGAAATGAATTCTCAGAAGAAGCCATCCTTGCGGGTGAATTAACTCCAGTATTCTTTGGTTCAGCTCTTACTAACTTTGGAGTACAGACTTTCTTGGAAACCTTCTTGAAATTTGCTCCTGAACCACATGGACATAAGAAGACAGATGGAGAACTTGTCGATCCTTACGACAAGGATTTCTCAGGATTTGTCTTTAAAATCCAAGCCAACATGGACCCTCGTCACCGTGACCGGATCGCCTTTGTCCGTATCGTATCGGGTGAATTCGAGCGTGGTATGAGTGTTAATCTCCCTCGTACTGGTAAGGGAGCTAAGCTGTCAAATGTTACTCAGTTTATGGCAGAAAGTCGTGAGAATGTCACTAATGCCGTAGCAGGAGATATTATCGGAGTTTACGATACTGGTACTTATCAGGTGGGAGATACTTTGACAGTTGGTAAAAACAAGTTCGAATTTGAACCACTGCCAACCTTTACACCTGAGATTTTCATGAAAGTTTCTGCTAAGAACGTCATGAAGCAAAAATCCTTCCACAAAGGGATTGAGCAATTGGTTCAAGAAGGAGCTATTCAGCTCTATACCAACTACCAAACAGGTGAATACATGCTAGGTGCCGTTGGTCAATTGCAGTTTGAAGTCTTCAAGCACCGGATGGAAAATGAGTACAATGCAGAAGTGGTTATGAGCCCAATGGGTAAAAAGACGGTTCGTTGGATTAAGCCAGAGGACCTAGATGAGCGCATGTCTTCAAGCCGAAACATCTTGGCCAAAGACCGCTTTGATCAACCTGTCTTCCTCTTTGAAAATGACTTTGCTCTTCGTTGGTTTGCAGATAAATATCCAGATGTGGAGTTGGAAGAAAAAATGTGATTCAGTAAGTCTACTTGATTGCAAAGCAATCTAAGTAGACTACGGCAAGTCCTATAAGACTAGCTAACTGCCCCACTAACTGAGTTTTACAAATGAAATCGATTTATAAAACTCAGTGTCGTAATCTAATAAACGGCAACCACTATAGTAGTTTACCTAAACGATTCACTAGGCAAAACCCACGAATAGTATTGATTCGTGGGTTTTGCCATCGTAACAGAAAGGAAGTGGACTAGCTAACTGCCTTACTAACTCGTCGGCGAAAAATAATCGTTTTCGCTTCTTCGTGTCGTAACATTTAGGAGTGGTTTAGCTGACTACCTCATCAAATCCGTGTTGAAACATCTCACACTTAATTCGTGTTTCGATCTTAAATAGACAAAAAAGACTAGAAATTAAATAGATTTCTAGTTTTTTTATTAGTAGTGGTACACCTTCAGTTAGTGAATAACATCTATACCAACAATCTTGATAAGAATTGTAAGGAGGATAAGCGCGAGAATGCTCATTCCATTAATTACCAAATGTAATAAGATAGACATCTCAAGACGTTTGGTGCGATATGCAGTCCAAGTTAGGACGGCAGACATCCAACCATAGATTAAGAAAGAAGGTGGGTTTGTTGGGGTATGTGCTATAGTGAAGAGAAACCAACCGAAAATATACCCAATTTTTTCGTATCCTTCGAAGAGTTTAGTAGGTATGATACCTCGACAGATAATTTCCTCACAAATAGGTGCCACTATTGCAACCACGAAAATGCTGGAAATTAGAGAGCTTTCTGACATGATGCTATTGATAGCCTCTTGATTCGAAGTAGTTGTTTGCTTCAGAAGTTGTAACCAAATCGCACCAATCATATTTCCAGCGACAATGGCTACATAACTAAGAGCGATTCGAGGGGCGTCATTAATAGTAAAGAGTTTCGATTTTAGGTTTAATAACTTACTTTTGTGAGCACCATATAAAAAGAGTGTAACAATAGCAGTAGATACAAGCCCAACTATTAGAGATGACCAGATAGATCCAAGTTGAGTTTTTTGAAGTAACATTAAAGTTACGATAGGAACTTGCGATAGGCACATAGCGACAAGAAAGATTCCTAGCCAAATCAATCGTTTACGATAATCTTTAAAAAAATTCATTCATATATCTCCTAAAAAATTTATTTCATTATAGCATACTTCTGACAGGAATTCTATTAACTACCAGAACATAAGTGTAGATAAAACAAGTAAGATGTTTCGAATTAAATGACTATAGAAGGATAAATCTTGTCTTAATTTTTTGGGAAATAAAAAGTTGAGTAAGCTGACTCCTAATAGGATATAAAAGCTGACAGAAAGGATAGTTATAGGATTATGCAGAAAAAATAAACTAAAGATCATTAGGCTAATTAGTTTTCTTGTCTTATTATGAGTTGGTAAGTTCTTCCATTTCTTGAGCGGTAAAAAAGTTGCAATATCTACTCCAAGAAAGAAAAAGAAAGTGATAAGCATTAAATCTACCACTTCTTTTTGAAGCAGAGTGCCACTGCTAGGAATATCAAATAGGATAAGGCTGACTCCCGCCACATTAATGACAATCATAGTGCTATATAATAAAAAGAAAGAACGGCTGCAATTTCGTAGCTGACTGTTGACAGGATCATGGCCTGAAAGATAGTGGATAAAAGTACACATAGCAGCTAATGCCAGTAAGAATAGCATCAAGTAAAAGTATGATTGTTTGAGAGTTAGAGAAATTCCAGACCAAAATATACAGCTGCAGAGTCCAAGATATGCTACGGATCCTAATAAGAGAAACTGGATTGATTTTCTAATTTTTTCCATAAATAAACCCCTATGTTTTTTAAAAATTATAACGAAATGGATTCACAAAAAATCAACTTTTTCCCAAGTGTTCGTTTTCGACTCTCAACTGTCTTTTTTATCTGATCCAGCAAAAAACACATCCCTCGATTTTTGAAGGATGTGCTATTTGATCATAAAATTCTAACATTTAGACCAGGTTCGCTTCATAAAGAGTAATATGATAGGATAAATTTCAAGACGTCCTGCAATCATTGCAAAGGATAGGAGGAGTTTTGAAAATGGACTAAATATTGAGAAACTTGAAGTCGTTCCTAAAATTGGACCGATATTGTTAAAACAACTGAAAACAGCACTCGTAACAACCATTAAATTGTTAGTATCTAAACTGACGATGAAGATCAGACTGAGTAGAATCATGATGTAAACTACAAAATACTTCAAAATCTTGTGTTGGGTATCCTTGTCGATGACCGTTTTATTAACATGAAGAGTTAAGACACGGTGAGGGGATATAGTAGACAAGAATTGGTTTTTTGCAATTTTAGCGAGGATAACTCCACGGATGACCTTGAGACCACCGGCAGTGGAACCAGCAGAACCACCAATTGCCATTAACATCAGTAAGATGTATTGAGAAAACAAAGGCCAGTTCGTGATGTCCCCATAACCAAAACCAGTAGTGGTAATGATATTAGAAACTTGGAAGAAGGCCATCTCAAAACTTTGTGAAACACCACTATAAAGGTGCAGTGTGTTGAGTGTGATTAAGCCAGTAGATATAGCCACGATCAAAAGATAGGCTCGAAGTTCTTCATCGAAAAAGAATTCCTTAAATCGACGAAGCATGAGATAGTAGTAGAGGTTGAAATTGACACCGAACATCAAAACCCCAATACTTGTCAAATAAGTGATGAGAGAACTATGATAGTGGGCAATACCATCGTTATAAACAGTGAATCCCCCAGTTCCAGCTGTTCCCATTGCGATAACAAAGCTATCGTAGAGGGGCATTCCTGCAATGTAATAAATAACTACAAAGAGGGCGAACATGGCTAAGTAGAGGATGTAGAGGATTTGGGCTGTATTTTTTAATTTTGATACAACCTTACCAAATACTGGTCCAGGAACTTCAGCCTTCATAACCTCTAAGTGACTGTTTTTTGCATTGTCCATAATAGCGAGGGCGAAAACCAGCACCCCCATCCCTCCAATGAGGTGGGTAAAACTCCGCCAAAATAGAAGTGAACGGCTCAAGACCGATACGTCATTTAGGATGGTTGCACCCGTTGTTGTGAAACCAGAACTAACTTCGAAGAAGGCATCTATCATATTGGGGATTTGCCCTGAAAAGACAAAGGGAAGGGCGCCAAAGAAAGACCAGAGAATCCAACATAGAGCAACGATCAAGACCCCTTCTTTTGCATAAATTCGTTGTTTTTTGGGCTTTTTAATGATGCCTAGAAGACCCAGGACGACAAGAATCCCGATAGTAGAGAAAAGTGCTGTAAACACTTGGCTAGATTCTCGATAGTAAAGAGCGATACTGACTGGTACCAAGAGAAGGGCAGCCTCGATTAAGAGTAGCTTTGCAAGAAGAAAGCGTACCATACTTCTATTCATAGCTTACCTCTCTAACAAATCATAAATCTTGGTGATGTTTGATAGCAAAGTGATGACCACTAGCTTATCACCGACTTGGAGCGTATCTTCTCCAGTTGGGAAGATTGTTTTTCCGTTCCGGATAATGGCGGCAATCAAGACATCTTTTTTGAGCTTCAGTTGAGACAAGGGTTTGCCTGTCATCTTGTTTGCTTCCTTAATTAAGAACTGAAGGGTTTCTACCTGGCCATTTGCAAGGTGGTGCATAGCTTGAAGGTCAGAATATTGTGCATTTACACGACCATGGATAAAGTGCATGATAGTGTCAACAGCGATTGTCTTAGGCGTGATAATGCTTGAGAAATCTGTCGCGTGGATAATTTCCAAGAGACTAGTACGGTTAACTTTGGTAATGTTTTTTTGAACGCCAATACTATCCAAGAACATAGATGTAATGATGTTTTCCTCGTCGACTCCAGTCAGAGTGGCAACAGCATCATAGTTCTGAGCACTTTCTTCTAAGAGCGTGTCTTTAGTTGTTCCATCCCCTTGAACGATATAGAGTTTAGGGAATTTTTCACTAAAGAAGGCAGCTCTTTCTTGGTTGACCTCGATTACTTTTGTGTCGATTCGACTGTCTTTTAAAATACCTAGTAGGTAGTATGCAATCTTACCAGCCCCAATGATAAGCAAGCTCTTAACAACTCTGGACTTGAGATAATTGTGGAAGAGCATCATATCGACACGATGTCCTGTTACAAAGATGCGGTCTTTATCTTCTAGAACAAAATCTCCGCTAGGAATCATCAGTTTATGATCACGTTCGATGGCACAGACGATAACGTTACCGAACTTTTTACGAAAATCAGCAATGGACATCTGACAAATATTGCTATCTTCTCGAACGACGAATTCCATCAGGCTAACCAAGCCACCCACAAAACGTTCAACTGAGAGAGCATTTGGGAAGTCAATGATATTTGCAATAGCACGAGCGGCAAGGAGCTCTGGATTGACAATTAGTGAAAATCCGAGAATATTTTTTTCTTTAAAGTAAGGATTAGAATATTCAGGATTACGAACACGAACGATGGTTTCTTTGGCTCCCATTTTTTTAGCGAGAACGGCTGAAACCATGTTAACTTCATCATACTGCGTCATGGCGATGAAAATATCGCAGTCTTGAACATTGGCTGCCTCTAACATAGCAAAATCAGCACCGTTTCCTGCAATACCGATAATATCAAAGCGACTTGTCATGTAATTTAAAACAGTTTCGTTTTGTTCAATTAAAACGACATCATGATTGTCAGCGACTAGCGAGCGACAAAGGGCAGAACCGACTTTTCCCCCTCCAACAAGAATAATTTTCATAGTTATATAACCTACTTTTTCATTATGTCTCTATCATACCTTTTTTTCGGAAAAAATGCACTCAACAACCGATTTCTTGCCCCCTTTTGAAGAATCAGATTGGCACCCAAAGTAAAATCCGTATTCTATTAGGGATGAGCTCCTATTTTCCAGATTCTAAATACAAGCCAATCCCATGATATAATTGGTTTGATGAACCTTATTTAACTTTTGTAAATATGTTTGTAAAAAAAATGAAAAAAATCAAGTCATTTCTATTGACAATCAGGCTGAAAGTGTTATACTAAAAAAGTAGTTTCGCTGATTTACTTCAAACCTGTTGTGAGGTAAGTTAACGATGCCTTAACCACGCTGTTTGCTGAGCTTGACTCCGGGCAGTGTGGCTATTTTTTTGCACTAGTGAAAGGAAGCAAGGCATGACCAATCATATTGTATTGTTTGAACCACAAATTCCACAAAATACAGGAAATATTGCACGTACCTGTGCAGCGACGAATGCGCCCCTTCATATTATCAAACCTATGGGCTTTCCTATTGACGATCGTAAAATGAAGCGAGCTGGACTTGACTATTGGGACAAACTTGATATTTATTTCTATGATAGTCTGGATGAATTTATGAGCAAAATGAATGGACAACTCTACTTGATTTCCAAGTTTGCAGAAAAGGTCTATTCAGATGCAGATTTCACAACAGAAGGGAATCATTATTTTCTTTTTGGTCGCGAAGATAAGGGCTTGCCTGAGGCATTTATGCGTGAACATCCTGAAAAAGCTCTCAGAATTCCTATGAATGATGAACATGTTCGTAGCCTGAATGTTTCCAATACAGTCTGTATGATTGTCTATGAGGCCCTACGTCAACAAAATTTTGCGGGCCTCGAATTGATTCACACCTACGAAACAGATAAGTTGAAATAAACACTGATAAGAGATAAAATGCTTGCGCTTGCAAGCTTTTTTTGTTATCATTAGAGGGTCTTCAGGGCTGGGTGAGATTCCCGACCGGCGGTGACTTTTACTTGGAAATGTTCTTTTCCTTTTATACTTTGTTGTCAAGCTTTGCCTAACTAGAAGTTATGCCTACAGCTTGTCGCCTCGTCTAAAAGAAAAATCTCCATTTCCGTATTCTAAAAGAAGTCCGCGAGCGCAAGCTGATGTGGTGAAATTCCACAACCGACAGTATAGTCTGGATGGGAGAAGACGAAAGGATGGCTTTGTCTATTCTGTTTCAATATATAATAGAAAAGAACCAGTTTTCTTATAAACTTAGGTTGTTTTTTGAGATAGGAAAGAGAGTAGATAGGGAGAAACTTTCCAACTTCTTCTGATTTTATAGAAAATTGGAGGAACCTGTTATGACAAACACACGTCGACTTTCGACCATTGCAATTTTATCGGCACTTTCATTTGTGTTGATGTACTTTGACTTTCCGCTTTTACCAGCGGCGTCCTTCTTGAGGATTGAGTTTAGTATCTTACCAGTTCTTGTGGGCTTGGTAGTCTTGGATTTACCAGCGGCTTTAGGGGTGCTCTTACTTCGTTCCCTGTTGAAACTCCTTCTAAACAATCAAGGGGTTAGTACCTATATAGGTTTGCCAATGAATATTGTCGCACTAGGAGTCTTTGTAATTGCCTTTGGTTTGATTTGGAAAGAAGAACGAACAGCCATTCGTTTTGCCCTAGCTTCCCTAATTGGCACGATTGGTATGACTCTGGCAATGCTAGTGTTGAACTATGTTTATGCTGTTCCTTTGTACGCAAAATTTGCTAACTTCGATATAGAAAATATTCTAGGATTAAGTAATTACTTGTTGGCAATGGTCTTACCATTTAACTTGATTGAAGGAGTCATTTTTGCCAGCTCATTCTGGTTATTATTTGTCCTCTTGAAACCAACTTTAAAACGATATGAAAGATAAACAAACATATTTAACAAAGGGCTCTTTTGCCCTTTTGCTTTTTGTGATTTTAGGATATATAGTAAAGTTCTACCCTGAAATGTTGGTTGGCTTCGATCAACCAATCCAGACTGTGATTCGAGGAGACTTACCAAATTATTTAACGATACTTTTTAGAGCGATCACGCATCTAATTGATATCCCGGTCATTATCACTTGGGTCTTACTTGTGGCTTTTATTTTCTATCGTAAGCAGTGGAAGATGGAAAGTTTTCTCATGTTGGGAAATCTGACTTTGGCTGGACTCTTGATTGTGACCTTTAAGAATATTTACCAAAGACCACGACCAGAAATTTTACATCTAGTAGAAGAAAAAGGTTTTTCGTTCCCTAGTGGACATTCTCTAGCAGTAACACTGATGGTGGGCTCTTTGATTGTGATTTTTAGTCAAAGGATTAAAAATCAACTTTGGAAAAGAATCATCCAAATCTTACTAGGATTCTACTTATTGAGTGTACTAGTATCCAGAGTCTATCTGGGCGTTCATTATCCATCAGATGTTCTTGCCAGTCTTTGTGTTGGCCTAGGGGTTCTAGTTATTGAATTTCCATTTTATGATAAACTCCGTTTCCAATGGCGTTTTAAAGGCAAGCAGAAGTAATGATAGGAAACACTCAAATAGAGTGCTTTTTTGACGTGAAAACACTGTTTCTTAAAGTAAACGGTTTAAATAATAAATAGATTTTAGCTAAGCATTTAAACGAAAAAAATATCAAAAAAATTGACTTTTACTACTTGAATTTTAGACAGAATAGTGTATAATAGATGGGTATGTGTAAAACATACTTGTGGGAGGTAAAAATCTCTAAATTACCGCCAAAACCACAAAGGAGGAT
>CAUUTJ010000053.1:0-9813 GCA_963548045.1 uncultured Streptococcus sp. | reverse complement strand
TACGTCTCAGTACCGGCTATGTCCTTCAAGCTATTGCCCTATTTCCTAACTTGACGGTTGCGGAAAATATAGCTCTCATTCCTGAGATGAAGGGCTGGAGCAAGGAGAAAATCACCTCTAAAACCGAAGAACTCTTGAACAAGGTGGGGCTACCTGCTGCAGAGTACGCTCATCGGTTACCAAGCGAGTTATCTGGTGGGGAGCAACAGCGGATTGGTATTGTGCGAGCCATCATTGGGGAACCAAAAATTCTATTGATGGATGAACCTTTTTCAGCCTTGGATGCTATCTCTCGCAAGCAGTTGCAGGCTCTTACAAAAGAATTGCACAAGGAGTTCGGTATGACGACCATCTTCGTAACCCATGATACGGATGAGGCTTTGAAATTAGGGGATCGAATTGCAGTTTTGCAGGATGGAGAAATTCGTCAGGTCGCAGAACCTGAAACAATTTTACAAGCGCCTGCGACAGACTTTGTAGCAAACTTGTTTGGAGGTAACCTTCATGTCTAATTTGATTTCAACCTTTCAAGAGCGTTTTGGGGAATGGTTAACCGCTCTTGGGCAACACTTACAATTATCGCTTTTGACCTTATTGGTTGCTATTTTTCTGACCATTCCTCTGGCGGTTTATCTAAATAGCCACAAAAAAGTGGCGAACTGGGTGCTACAAGTTGCGGGTATCTTCCAGACCATTCCCTCAATGGCTTTGTTGGGACTCTTTATTCCTTTCATGGGAATTGGAACCTTACCAGCCCTCACAGCCCTTGTCATTTATGCTATTTTCCCGATTTTGGAAAATACAATCACAGCCTTGAACGGCATTGATCCTAGTCTTGAGGAGGCAGGGATTGCTTTTGGAATGACCAAGTGGGAGCGACTCAAGAAGTTTGAAATTCCACTGGCCATGCCTGTCATTGTATCGGGGGTTCGTACAGCAACCGTTATGATCATTGGGACAGCAACTCTAGCAGCTCTTGTTGGAGCTGGAGGATTGGGCTCCTTTATCCTTTTGGGGATTGATCGTCGGAATGCTAGTCTCATTTTAATCGGCGCAATCTCATCAGCCATTTTGGCCATTCTCTTTAATGTTGTTCTCAAATGGTTGGAAAAGGCAAAGTTGCGTACGATTGTTGCAGCCTTTGCTGTTATGGTGCTTGGTTTGGGAGCTAGTTATGCTCCAAGCATGATTCCAAATAAAGAGAAAGAAAATCTGGTTATAGCTGGGAAGTTGGGACCTGAACCTGAGATTCTCATGAATATGTATAAACTTCTCATCGAGGAAAATACGAATATGACGGTGACGGTCAAGCCTAACTTTGGGAAGACAGATTTCCTTTATCAAGCGCTGAAAAAAGGGGACATTGATATCTATCCAGAATTTTCTGGAACAGTGACAGAGAGTCTCCTCCAACCATCTCCACAAATTGGGCATGACCCAGAAAAGGTTTACGAGGTGGCTCGTGATGGCATTGCCAAACAGGACCAACTAGCCTTTCTTAAACCCATGGCTTATCAAAATACTTATGCTATAGCAGTTCCCAAAAAAATTGCGCAAGAATATGGGCTTAAGACGATTTCAGACTTGAAAAAAGTAGAAGGACAGCTCAAGGCGGGATTCACTCTGGAGTTTAATGACCGTGAGGATGGAAACAAGGGCTTGCAGTCTGTTTATGGATTGAATCTCAATGTGGCAACCATGGAACCAGCTCTTCGCTACCAAGCCATCCAGTCAGGTGACATTCAAATTACAGATGCTTACTCAACAGATGCTGAAATTGCTCGCTATGATTTAGTGGTTTTGGAGGATGATAAATACCTCTTCCCTCCTTATCAAGGTGCTCCACTCATGAAGGCTGAATTACTCGAAAAACATCCGGAGTTGGAAGCTGTTCTTAATAAGCTAGCTGGTAAAATCACTGAGAGCCAGATGAGTCAGATGAACTACCAGGTTGGTGTGGAAGGTAAATCAGCTGAAGAGGTTGCGCATGAGTTTCTCCTTCAAGAAGGAATACTTAAGCAATAATCAAAGGAGTATTAGTTTATGAGTATACAAAAAAGGATCAAAAGATCCTTTTTTTATTGTACCAATGCTAAAAAGATGGTAAGCACCAGTGCAATTCCAATTCGAATCAGATGGTGGGCTGGATGGAAGTTTTCTTTTTGTTTGCCATTCCAATAGGCTCCGTAGCAAATTAATCCACAGCCAATCGGCCAAAGAGATAGTGCGATAATCGGCAAAAAGAAGTAGAGGAAGATAGATAAGGTCGCAAGGCTACTTCCGATAAGGAGAAGCCGATTTCCTAGGAGATTCCTGCCTTTTCTTAATTCTGAAAGGCTAGCCAATAAATGAAGAAGAGGAAAAGCAAGAGCTAAGAAGATTATAAAAATAACAAGAATAATAACGATGTTCATAGGATTTCCTTTCTAGCTAGAATAATGATAATTTATTTTTGTTTGGTTGTCATCTCCATTAAATCTAAGTAAAATCTCACTACTTGGTCTTCCTTATAAGATTTCCCTTTTTTGAGCCACCAGGTCAATGTTTCGATAAAGTTAGTTACAACAAAGTGCTTGAGGTAGGAAGCAGGAATATTAGGATAGGCAACTTGTAAGTCCTCTGCTACCATGGGGTAAACATGATGTTCTAGCTCTTTCTGTAATTGACGGAGGAAGTAGTCATTTTTTGAGAAAAGGAGGCTGGTGACGTGGTCCTGGTTTTTCTTGAAATGTGAAAAGATATGGGACAAATAAGCTTCTGTAGATATATTTTTCTCGCGTTCAAAAAGATGATGAAAGAGATAACGGCAGAGCTCGTCTAGGAGTATTTCTTTACTTTCATAATGGCTATAAAAGGTGGAACGACCGACATCTGCTAGGTCTATTATCTCCTGAACGGTAATCGTTTCAAAGCTTTTTTTATTTAGTAATTGTAAAAAAGCAGTATAGATAGCTTTTCGTGTCTTGGTAATGCGACGATCTTGAGTAGTCATATGGACACTTCGAACAAACTGTTCAGTAACGTACAAAGTAAACAGTTTGCCTCTATCCTTTCTATTGATAGTAGTGGATAATGATAATGAACAGGATGTTCATGAATCTATTATAACAGAGGATTAAGGATTATGAGGACAAAACATGCGGTTTGGTTAGCTTTTTTCTTGAATTTGAGCTATGCTATTATTGAATTTATCGCTGGTGGAGTATTTGGCTCTAGTGCTGTTCTTGCTGATTCTGTTCACGATTTGGGGGATGCAATCGCAATTGGGATATCAGCCTTTCTTGAAGCAATTTCCAATCGTGAAGAAGATAGTCATTACACCTTGGGTTACAAACGGTTTAGCCTTCTAGGTGCCTTGGTAACAGCTGTGATTCTGATGACAGGGTCTGTTCTGGTTATCTTGGAAAATATAACAAAAATCTTTCATCCACAGCCGGTCAATGATGAGGGAATCCTCTGGTTAGGAATCATAGCGGTCAGTATCAATGTATTGGCAAGTCTAGTAGTTCGTAAAGGAAAAACCAAGAATGAGTCTATTTTGAGCCTTCATTTTCTGGAAGATACTTTGGGTTGGGTGGCCGTCATCCTAATGGCCATTGTTCTGCGATTTACCGACTGGTATATTCTGGATCCGCTCTTATCTCTTGTCATTTCGATCTTTATTCTCTCAAAAGCTATTCCACGTTTTTGGTCTACACTCAAGATTTTCCTAGACGCCGTGCCAGAAGGAGTGGATATCCAGCGAGTAAAGAGTGATTTGGAGCAACTGGACCACGTTGCTAGTATCAATCAGCTCAATCTCTGGACCATGGATGGTTTGGAAAAAAATGCCATTGTCCATGTTTGTCTAAAAGAAATTGAACAGATGGAGCTTTGCAAGGAATCGATTCGAAGCATACTCAAAGATTGTGGTTTCCAAAATATCACCATTGAAGTTGATGTAGACCTAGCAACTCACCAAGCCCATAAGCGCAATATTGAGGAGATAGAAGCAGTCCAAAGCCATGGACATGAACATCATTATTAATGAGATGTAGTATAAGTGAGCGAAAGCTTGATAAAAAGTGTATACTTAAGGTAGTTAGATACAGAGAGGAAGTTTTATGAAATCAGCAGTTTATACCAAGGCAGGTCAGGTAGGTATTGAGGAAATCAAGCGTCCAAGCATTCAAGAGGCGGATGATGTTATTATCCGTGTGGTTCGTGCTTGCGTATGTGGTTCAGACCTATGGAGTTACCGAAATCCAGATATTAAAGCGGGTCACAAAAATAGTGGACACGAAGCGATCGGAATCGTCGAAGAAGTTGGAGAAGCCATTACTACAGTTAAGCCAGGTGATTTTGTGATTGTGCCATTTACTCATGGCTGTGGCGAATGCGACGCTTGTCGTGCTGGATTTGATGGTTCTTGCGACAATCATATTGGGAATAACCTTGGAGGGAATTTCCAAGCTGAATATATCCGCTTCCATTATGCTAATTGGGCACTTGTGAAAATTCCAGGTCAACCTTCAGATTATAGCGAAGGTATGCTCAAATCTCTCTTGACTCTGGCTGATGTCATGCCGACTGGTTACCATGCAGCGCGTGTGGCTAATGTGCAAAAAGGCGACAAAGTTGTCGTTATTGGGGATGGGGCTGTTGGGCAATGTGCTGTCATCGCAGCTAAGATGCGTGGAGCTTCACAAATTATCCTTATGAGTCGTCACGAAGATCGTCAACAAATGGCCTTAGAATCAGGTGCGACAGCAGTTGTAGCGGAACGTGGTGAAGAAGGGATTGCCAAGGTGCGTGAAATTCTCGGCGGAGGAGCAGATGCCGCTCTTGAGTGTGTTGGTACAGAAGCAGCCGTTGAGCAGGCCCTTGGAGTCCTCCATAATGGAGGACGTATGGGATTTGTCGGTGTTCCACATTATAAGAATCGTACTCTTGGTTCAACCTTTATGCAAAATATCTCTGTTGCAGGTGGAGCAGCTTCTGCGACAACATACGATAAGCAATTCTTGCTCAAAGCCGTCCTTGACGGTGATATCAATCCAGGACGTGTCTTTACCACAAGTTATAAATTGGAAGATATTAATCAAGCTTATACAGACATGGATGAACGTAAGACTATCAAGTCTATGATTGTGATGGATTAATACTCTTCGAAAATCTCTTCAAACCACGTCAGCTTCACCTTGCCGTAGATATAGGTAACTGACATCGTCAGTCTTATCTACAACCTCAAAGCAGTGCTTTGAGCAACCTGCGGCTAGCTTCCTAGTTTGCTCTTTGATTTTCATTGAGTATAAAAAGAAAAACCTAATAGGATTTGAGAATCTCTATTAGGTTTTTTTGTGTTTAACTATTGCGCTTAATGCGAGGTACTTTCTCTTAAAGTCAGTTTGGTTCCCAGCATAGTGAGGCTTGGGATTTTACGGCCGTGAAGGACTTCTCTGTTCAAAATATCCATTCCTGTGCGTCCCATTTCTTCGGTGTAGACTGTGATACTGGAAAGTGGTGGGAACACTTGCTTGGTTAGAATAGTATCATTAAAGGAAATAATGCTGACGCCCTCTGGTATGCTTATGCTGGCTTCTTGAAGGGCACGAAGGGAACCAATGGCCAAACTATCACTGGCTGCAAAAAAAGCCTGTGGAAGTTTATCTCCTAATTTTTCGATAGCCTCCTTCATCAAATCGTATCCAGATTGGGCAGTAAATTGACCTTGAAAAACGAATTTTTCGTTATAAATTCCCTTTTCTTGCATATAGGATTTAAAGTAATCTAAACGTTTATCTGCGATGACTTCTTCTTGGTCAGTAGTAGTTTCAAGACCGGATAAGATACCAATCTTTTTAAGCCCGTGATTTGTAAAGTAATCAACGACCTGTCTAACTGCATTATAGAAATCCGTAATAACACAGGTATGACCAAGGGCAATTGTATCACTATCTAAAAATACTAGGGGTTTGTGATATTCTTCAAATGATGCAATCTGTGCTTGGCTGAATTTTCCAATACAGAGAATCCCAATGACTTCTTCGCTAAGCGTGAAAGGCTGGTCATTAAAATAGCGCAAAATCTCGTAATCTAATTCTTGAGCTCTATTTTCAATCCCTAGTCGAATCTGGTAGTAGTAGAGATCTTCCAACTCTCCTTGTTCACTGACCCACTGAATGATAGCAATCTTCTGTTTGAGTTTATGACTTTCGCCAGTTTTGAGATGTTTAGTATAGCCTAGTTCTTCGGCGACTGTTAAAATACGATGTCGGGTTTCTTCCGTAACAGATAGACTCTGATCGCGATTGAGGACACGGGATACAGTTGCGATCGAGACAGAGGCTAACTGAGCAATATCTTTGAGTGTAGCCATAATTCCCCTCCTTTTTAGGTTATTATAACATATTTTTCTTGCTTTTTACTCATAGTTTAGTAAAATATCGGTAAAAATGTTGACCTAAGCAAAACCCTTGGGTACAATAGAAGAAAACGATTACAAGGTAAAATTTTTTACCTAACAATTTGTCAAAGGAGAATTCATATGACACAACATCTTACTGCTGATGCACTTCGCAAGGACTTTCTTGCTGTTTTTGGTCAAGAAGCAGACCAAACCTTCTTCTCACCAGGGCGCATCAACTTGATTGGGGAACACACTGACTATAACGGTGGGCATGTTTTCCCAGCAGCTATCTCACTAGGAACTTATGGGGCCGCACGCAAGCGTGATGACCAAGTATTGCGTTTCTACTCAGCAAACTTTGAGAATAAGGGCATCATCGAAGTGCCTCTAGCTGACCTCAAGTTCGAAAAAGAGCACAACTGGACCAATTATCCAAAAGGTGTCCTTCATTTCTTGCAAGAAGCAGGTCATGTGATTGATAAAGGGTTTGATTTCTATGTCTTTGGGAATATCCCAAATGGAGCTGGATTATCTTCTTCAGCATCTTTGGAGCTTTTGACAGGTGTCGTAGCAGAATACCTCTTTGACCTAAAATTGGACCGTCTAGACTTAGTTAAAATCGGAAAATTGACAGAGAATAACTTTATCGGAGTGAACTCTGGTATCATGGACCAATTTGCTATCGGTATGGGGGCTGACCAACGCGCTATTTACCTAGATACTAACACTCTAGAATACGACTTGGTTCCACTTGATTTGAAAGACAATGTTGTTGTGATCATGAATACCAACAAACGTCGTGAACTAGCAGATTCTAAATATAATGAACGCCGTGCTGAATGTGAAAAAGCAGTGGAAGAACTTCAAGTGGCCTTGGATATCCAAACCTTGGGTGAATTGGATGAGTGGGCTTTTGATGAATACAGCTACCTGATCAAAGACGCAAATTGTTTGAAACGTGCTCGCCACGCAGTTCTTGAAAACCAACGTACTCTTAAAGCGCAAGCAGCACTTCAAGCAGGAGATTTACATAAGTTTGGTTGTTTGATGAATGCTTCGCATGTTTCTCTCGAGCATGATTATGAAGTGACTGGTTTGGAATTGGATACCCTTGTTCATACAGCTTGGGCTCAAGAAGGTGTACTCGGTGCTCGTATGACAGGAGCAGGTTTTGGTGGTTGTGCCATTGCCCTGGTTCAAAAAGATGCGGTTGAGGCCTTTAAAGAAGCTGTTGGCAAGCACTACGAAGAAATCGTTGGCTATGCACCAAGCTTCTATATCGCTGAAGTTGCAGGTGGTACTCGCGTCTTAGATTAGGAGAGAAGGAGGTTTTCTAGTGACCTTAGTAGAAAGATTTGTTACCAAAGTCATTGCAGAAAGCACCTTTGAAGAGTTGGATCGGATTTATTTGACCAATCGTGTTTTAGCACTGGTTGGAGATGGATCTCTGGAAGTTAAGACTGACCAAGATAACTTGATTGACCTCAAAGATCAGCTTGTCGAGGAAGCCGTTCGCTTGGAAACGATTGAAGATAGTCAGGCAGCGCGTGAGATTCTCGGTGCAGACCTTATGGACTTGGTAACGCCGTGTCCAAGTCAGGTTAATCGAGATTTTTGGTCTACCTATGCCCAGTCACCAGAGCAGGCGATTGCGGACTTCTACCAACTCAGTCAGAAGAATGACTACATCAAACTAAAGGCCATCGCAAAGAATATTGCTTATCGTGTACCGTCTGACTACGGTGAACTGGAGATTACCATCAATCTCTCTAAGCCTGAAAAGGATCCAAAGGCGATTGCGGCAGCTAAGTTAGTCAAGTCCAGTAACTACCCTCAGTGTCAGCTCTGTATGGAAAATGAAGGCTATCGTGGTCGTGTCAACCATCCAGCTAGAAGCAATCACCGGATTATCCGTTTTGACATTTCTGGTCAGGAGTGGGGCTTCCAGTATTCGCCTTACGCTTACTTTAATGAGCACTGTATTTTCCTAGATAGCAATCATCGTCCTATGGCTATTAGTCGCCAAAGTTTTGAGCGTTTGTTAGCAATCGTAAAGCAGTTCCCAGGCTATTTTGCAGGTTCGAATGCTGACCTACCAATCGTGGGTGGCTCTATCCTGACGCACGATCATTATCAAGGCGGTCGTCATGTCTTCCCAATGGAAGTGGCTCCTTTACAGAAAAGCTTTACCTTTAAAGGTTTTGAATCTGTCAGAGCAGGGATTGTTCAGTGGCCTATGTCAGTCATTCGATTGACGTCGGATTCAAAAGACGATTTGATAAATCTTGCTGAGAAAATTTTACTGGCTTGGCGTCGGTACTCAGATCCAAGTGTGCAGGTCTTGGCGGAAAGTAATGGAACTCCGCATCATACTATCACACCGATAGCCCGTAAACGAGATGGACTGTTTGAGTTGGACTTGGTCTTGCGGGACAATCAAACCTCTCCAGAGCATCCAGATGGTATCTATCATCCTCATAAGGATGTCCAACATATCAAGAAGGAAAATATTGGCTTGATTGAGGTGATGGGTTTGGCTATCTTGCCACCACGCTTAAAGGAAGAAGTGGAGCAGGTAGCAGCTTACCTAGTTGGAGAGGATGTTCTAGTAGCAGATTATCACCAAGAATGGGCGGATAAATTGAAAGAATCCCATTCTGGATTGACTGACAAAGACCAAGCTCTTAATATCGTCCAAGAATCTGTTGGTAAAATCTTCGCTCGGGTATTGGAAGATGCAGGGGTTTACAAGCAAACAGAAGAAGGACAGGCAGCCTTTATGCGCTTTGTGGAGCAGGTTGGAGTTTTACCTGAATAAGTGCTTCTCCCTTGCACAGAGTCTTGAAAAGTAGTATCATAGTGTCGTTTGAAATATCAGGAGGAACGTATGAAAGATTTTCACTTTGACGCTATATCTGCCTTTGAAAACTACGAAATTGAAAAAATGAGAGATGGCCACGTTGTGGTAACGACAAAAGTAGTGGACTCATCACTCAACTATTATGGGAATGCCCATGGAGGCTATCTATTTACCCTTTGTGACCAAATCAGTGGACTTGTGGTGATTTCGCTAGGATTAGATGGAGTGACGCTCCAGTCTTCCATCAACTATCTGAAAGCGGGAAATCTAGGGGATATTCTCACTATCAAGGGAGAATGTGTCCATCAAGGACGTACCACATGTGTCGTCGATGTTGATATCACCAACCAAGATGGCCGAAATGTCTGCAAGGCAACCTTCACCATGTTTGTCACAGGACAACGGTCTGAAGATAGACAGGTGAGGATATAAATTAAAATGAGTAGATAGTTACGCCCTAAAAACCCAGAGTGTGTTCACTATCCACAACTCTATAAATTTTAATACATTTAAAAAGCGAGGTCTGATGACTTCGCTTTTATTTGATAGTGAAGAAAGTAAGTAA
>CAUUTJ010000052.1:0-9838 GCA_963548045.1 uncultured Streptococcus sp. | reverse complement strand
ACATTTTCTTGTTCATAGCCATGTAGAATGGTGCAGAACTGATTGGATACATGTATGCTTTATCGCCAGCTTTACTTGCTTGAATGATGTTTTCATTGTTAACATCTTTAACAAATTCATCTGTAAAGAGGTCATTCAACTCAGCCAATTTACCATTTTTACCGTAATTAATGATACGACCTGGTGCATCGAAAAGTACATCTGGAGCAGTTCCAGCTTCAATAGCTGTCGTGATTTTTTCTGGACCAGATTTGAAGTCGATTGTTTCTAGTTTAACTTTGATATCTGGGTTTGCTTTTTCGAAAGCTTCGATGATAGATTTTTCATAAGTTCCTACACCGTCACCAGATTTTTCTTGAGTGAAGACTGGGAAAGCCCACCAAGTGATTTCAGTTTGTCCTGCATCACTTGCAGCGTCTTTTTTAGCGTCTGATTTGCCACAAGCAGCAAGAGATAGGACAGCAGCACCCGCAAGTACTGTACAAGCTAGTTTTCTAAATTTCATTAGTATTCTCCTAAATGATGATAAGCGTATCCGAAACGGATAATGAGCATTGACAACTTTGTATACGTTTACATTTTGTTTTACTAATCAACCACTCTCCTCGTGTTTTAATTGTCTTATTTGAGACCCGCAACAAATCGTTCCGTGATCTCTTTTGGTCTAGTAATAGCGCCACCAACTACAATGCCTCGCACTCCGTAACCTAGGATTTGCTTAGCCTGTTCTGGTGTGTGAATCTTACCTTCTGCGATGACGTCTACTCCTGCATCACAAAGTTTCTTAATCAATTCAAAGTCTGGACCATCCACTTTCGGGCTGTAAGATGTGTAGCCTGACAAGGTTGTTCCAACAAAGTCAATTCCTGCTTCAACTGCTGTAAGCCCTTCTTCAAAGGTACTTGTGTCAGCCATCAAGAGTTGATTTGGGTATTTTTCTTTGATTTGACGGATGAATTCTTGAATTTCCAAGTCATCATGGCGTTCTCTCTTGGTACAATCAAGAGCAATCACCTCAATATCTAGAGCCGCTAGTTCATCAACTTCTTTCATAGTAGCAGTGATGAATGGTTCCTGTGGTGGATAATCACGTTTGATAATTCCGATAATCGGAAGATTTGTGACCTCTTTGATTTCCTTAATATCCCGAACACTATTTGCTCGGATACCGACTGCTCCACCCTGCTCAGCCGCTTTGACTAGCAAGGGCATTACACCTCCCGCTTCTGTATAAAGCGGTTCGTGAGGAAGTGCCTGACAAGAAACGATGATTCCATCTTTAATCTGCTCAATCAAGGCTTCTTTACTGATCTGTGGCATCTACTTTCCTCCTTTTCTTTTTTCTTATGAGCCTATTATATATCATTTTTAAAGCGCTTTCAAGAACTTGTACTAGAATAGATTGAAGTTTCAAAACAATTTTATGAAACAGAATCTCCTGAAAGTAGTTTCAGGGAGAAATTCCCGCCTTTGAATCGCCTTCCATCCGCTTATTTTCACTAGAATCTTCGCTTTCTGCAAATAAAGAGCCTGTAACGAATGAACGTTACAGACCCTTCTAATATAAGTCTAAACCTTTTTTATAGAGACTTTTTAGATTCAATGTTGCCATTAATCTTCTTTTTTCTTAGCCATTCCAAACAAGCCGAGAAGCATTCCAACCATTCCTACAGATACTAGAGGAGTAGAAACCTCACTTCCTGTTGCAGGGAGGGTTGGTTGTTGTGGTTGAGCTGCTGGAGCTTGATATGTCTTGTCTTGCTGTGCTACTAAAGTGACAAGCGGTTTTTCTTCAACCTTATATTCCGGAAGTTCGTTTTTGGCTGCTTCGACTGCATTTACTCCGCCTGTGAATTCTGGAAGTTCATGCTTAAGGGCTTGAACTGCATTTGCTCCACCTGCAAATTCTGGAAGCTCATTCTTGAGCGCTTCAACTGCGTTTACTCCGCCTGTGAATTCTGGAAGCTCATGAACTGCAACTTCGACTGCATTAACACCACCTTCGAATTCTGGGATTTCCACCGTTGGCGCTGCTTCGTCACCGACTGTTGCACTAGGTTCAGTGTACTCAGGGAGCTCTGTTACAACCGCTTCGTCGTCATTGACACCACCTTCGAATTCTGGGACTTCTACTGTTGGTGCTGCTTCATCACCGACTGTTGCACTAGGTTCAGTATACTCAGGGAGCTCAGCCACAGCTGCTTCGTCGCCATTGACACCTCCTTCGAATTCTGGGATTTCTACTGTTGGTGCCGCTTCATCACCTGCAGTTCCAATAGCTTCAGTGTACTCAGGAAGTTCTGTTACAGCTGCTTCGTCGCCATTGACACCACCTGTAAATTCTGGGACTTCATGGATTGCCGGTTCGTCGCCATTAAAACCATTTGTAAGTTTAGTACCTACCACAGATACTGGCAAGTTATGCATACTTTCAATTGCACCCGCTTCAATAGCTGTAACTTTTTGACCGATATCTTCAGGAGCTATTGTAAATAGGAGAGTCTTCGTATCATACTGAGTCATGAAGGTTGCAGTTTTACCATTAGCTAATTTGAGAGTTGGAGCTTGATTTACCAAGACTTCTGAATCAAATTCCATAGCAATAATGCCTGGCCATTTTTCCATAGCCGTTGTAACTTTCACTTCTTTAGAAGCAAATCTCTCTTTAGTTAGATAATCCCAGTTGAATTTCTTGAAGGATAGAGTATAAGGATTGCCACCAGCTTCATGATGTTCATACAAGAGACCAAATTCTTTTGGTCCAATTTGTTGAAGTGAGTTATAAGCATACTCACCTTCTTGAATCAAATGATGGTGCAACCAAGTCAACTCGCCATCTTCTTCTACGCGAGCCACTCGAATGTAGCCATTCTTACGACCTGGTCCATTAGCATTTGCTAGAAGGATATACTCCTTACCATCTTGAACCGTATGAGTCGCCGCCATTTGAACATAAACATCAGGTACATCATAGCGTGCTACATAGTTGTCCCATGTAATACCACCATCATTACTTGTCGCAACTTGCAAATCACCAGTCAAACCACGCATAAAGAGTTTCAACTGACCATTGTTCAGCTGAACAACAGAAGATTCCGTATTTTGAGCGTAGTAATTGTTCATGTTGCTTGAATCAACTACTGTACCATCATGAAGTGTACGGTTGTCATTGACACCGCCACCCATATGCCAAGTCTTACCATGGTCATCTGAATAGATGATGCGAGATGATTGAGAACCGTTGAGATGGTTAGCTCTGTTTGTCGTATAGACAGGGACGACAATCCGACCTTTATGAGGTCCATTCTGGAGGGTAATTCCCACTCCAGGTCCCACACCTAAGAATTTCATCCAATCAGCTTTGACCATTGGAGTAATATCTTGTGGTGCAGACCAATTCTTACCATCATCATCACTATAAGACATCCATAGGTAGCTGTCTTTAGCAATTCTAAATGGAGAAGTTTTATTGCTTGTAAAGTAGATATTTCCTAGTAGTTGCTCACCTTGATAAAGGTCCCCTTTATCGCTATATGCAGGTTTGACAGGATTTACAACAACACGGTAATCCGTTGCCTGACCATCTGGTGTGTAGACAACACCATTTTCACGAATAGTATAGGCTCTATTTTCTCCTTCACGGTATAGAATTTGATAAGTTTTTCCATCAATTTCCTTGTAGGCAACTTCTCTTTCAGAAGACATTCCGAAGATTCCTTTACCTTCTGGGAACATATCGTAAACTGAGAAGATTCGTTTAGTTTCCGTATCTTGGACTAGAACCATATCGATGTTTACTGGTGAACCAATGTTTGGATCCTTGGCTTTTGGATTGTCACGTAGATTCGTAAGAGTGATGCGATCCCCCCATGTTTGGCCCTTGTCTTCACTTCGTTTAACGACCATACCGATATCACCCCAGTCATAGTGGTGTAAGCGGCGTTCGTCAGCACCAGCAATCAAAGTTCCCTTGTCAGTCTTAAGGAGGGCTGGAATACGATAGCTATTAATACCATCTGGATTTGACTGCCCATTTTTGCCCGCTGTAAAGACATCTGTTTTTTTAGAAATTTCAGCCCCTTCTGGAAGTTCTTGCCCCAAGTCTCCTCTTTCAAATAATTGACTTCGTGTTCGAACTTCATCTTGTGTTAAGGCGCGGTCGTAGACTGTTAGATTACGGACTTGTAGGTTAGAGCCCCAAACTGTCTTGCTTCCTCGTTTAGTTGCTCCGATTTGAACGTGGTTAACATCTGGCATATCTTTGATGAATTTCCCAGATTTTAAACTTGTTCTGGACAAGACACCATTTACATATAGACGAACTCTTCCAGTAGGGACTTCAGTTGTTGGTTTTTCAACAGTAAAGGTAACTGAATTCCACTGACCTGGGCGAACCTTTAATGGTGCATCGGTGTATTTATCATAGAATTGCGCACCATTTGCATCACGACCTTCGATAAGGGCTGTATTATCAAAGACTGACATGGTGTAGTACTCATTTTCCTTGGTATCACTTGATACAGAGAAAAGATTGTAAAAACGTGGTGCCGATGCATCTGGTTTGAACTCCATATGCACTGTTGCATCTTGAAGTTTCTTGAGTTTCTCTAAATCACTTGTAAGATCATCTCGCTGATTATTTTCTGAGTTAATAGTAACATCATTTTTTTCTACGACAGTGTTAACATTTTCTAATTCTCTTGAGTAATAATCCCTAGCAATTGCTCCTTGGTTCTCAGTTTCTTCTGCATTTCCAGTTTCTGCAGCTGGAGTCTCTGCTGGAGTTTCAGTTTCTGTTGGTTTTTCAGAGCCCGGATTTGCTTGCAACTCCTCACGGTTAACTTCTGTTCCTTTATCTGTCGCTGTTGCCAACTTATCAGCAAGCTCCTTATCTAAGTTAGCTAGATTTCCTGTTTCTACTTCTTTTGGCAATTCTGGCAAAGCTTGTCCAGCTGTTTCACCACTAGTTGCTGGAGCTTCTTGAGCTAAAACTGGTGAAGCACCAAAAACAACTGCTCCAATGACTACTGATGCAGCTCCTACTGTAAACTTTCTAATTCCAAATCGTTGTTTCCGTTCAAAATCTCTCTGTGTCATAATTTTCCTTTCTTTTTTCAAAAATAAAGCGCTTTCTTTTTTAATTAAAATTTTTAGCCTCTAGGGCATCAATCATATAAAGAAACTGTATTATTGATGGGTTTCCCCATTCTTTTTCATCTGAAATGTGGTTGCCCTTATTTACTTCCTTCCAGTAAGCAACCATTCAACTCCTTTCGACTTGATGTTACACTTATTATATAATAAATCTTCCAAATTTTAGCCTTAGTAATCTATAATAGAATTTACTTTCAGATATATTTCTATGTTTCAAACTTTTTGAAACTACTTTCTGTACTCCTCAACAAATAAAGCCCTGTTTTAGCAAGGCTCTTTTTCATTTTTTTAATGACCTACATAGGTAAAGGGAATCTCACTACCACACAACCAGTTGTAAACCTGGTCATTGACATGGACATTCATAGCCTCGTGGGCATATTCTGGCATGAGACGATAGCTCTTTTCACAAGTCAAACGATTGTAAATAGCGAACTGGGTGATTGGATAGCAGACATCGTCATCAAGCCCTGTAATCATTCTCACCTCACCTTTTATTCGATGGGCAAGGTTTTTCACATCGATATAACCAAGCGTCTCCATGATCTGTTCTTCTGTCTCATGGAAAGGATCATGAAACTTAAAGTAACGAAAAAGCTCGTCATAAGCTTCGCTGGTATTCCCAATTTCTAGCACTCGTCTAAAGTCTGACAAGAATGGATAGATGGCAACTGTTCGCTTGATACGTGGATTGAGACCAGCAGCCACTAAAGCCAAGGCTCCTCCTTGCGAAGCTCCATAACTAGCCAATTGCCCCTCATCTACTTGAGGGAGACTAGCTACAATCTCAATCAATTGATAAATATCTAGATAGACATCTTTATAGAAGAGTTGCTCTTTTCCTTCTACTGCGCCACGAATGATTTGACCCTTAACTGTATTTCCGAGAGGCGAACGCAAGCCGTCTTGAGAGTAACCAGATTGCCCACGGACATCCATCGATACAACCCCATAACCAGCGACCGTAAAGGCTAACATATCTGTCCAATCCCAGCAACGTCCCATATAACCATGGAAGTGGAAAATAACCGGTACTTTCTTATCTAATTTTGGTAAGACTACACGCGCATAGACAAGGCCATCACGTGTACCTTTAAAAGTAAGTTCATAGCATTTCACATTTGGAATATGAAAGTCATGTTCCTCTAGTTGGTAGTCTTGCAAGACCGAAACCTTGTCAATCTCACCATCCCAAAAAACATCAAAATCCTGTGGAACTTCATCTCTTCCTTTATATGTTTTCATTTCTTCTACTAATGCTGGATTTCTCATAGAATTCTCCTTTATTTTGTAACCGTTATCATAACTGTAGCACATATGGGGAAGCAATGCAAGAAAGAAAGGGAAACGGAAAGTGGATTTAATGTCCGATCCCAGCAAGAATCCCTCTGAAAGTAGTTTTAAAAAAATAAAAAAGAGCGATTTCGCTCTTTTCTTAGTATTTAGGAGAAGGTTGAGTTTCCTTTTGAAATGTCTTTTGGTAATTTACTTTAATAGTCATGAGAGAGTCCTCGTTTCTTTTTTGATAACTCTAGTATAGATACTCACCCTAAAAGCAAACTTAACATTATCTTAGAAAAAGCTTAATCCAGATATTCTTTCTTCTCGAGATGTAAGGCAATCATGTGCCACTCTGGGTCCTCTCTCCAATTTGGGAGGGAGCTGATATAGCTAGCTACCTTTCTAGCTTCCTCAAGGATTGGGAAGTCTTCGATGATATCAGCTACATGGAACTCTGGTAGACCCGACTGTTTAGTTCCAAAAATTTCACCAGAACCCCGCATTTTCAAATCTTCTTCTGCAAGGACAAAACCATTGGTCGTTTCCGTCATGATACGCATGCGGTCTTTCCCAGAGTCAGTTTTTGGATTGGCCACTAGAACCGCATAGGACTGCTTGTCTCCACGACCGACACGACCTCTGAGCTGGTGAAGTTGACTAAGTCCGAAACGGTCAGCATCCATGATAATCATGACTGTCGCATTTGGCACATTGACCCCAACTTCGATAACCGTTGTAGAGACCAGGATATCTGTCTTTCTCTCTTTGAAATCCTGCATAATCTTGTCTTTTTCATCACTCTTCATTTTCCCATGTAAGAGAGCAACTTTTGCTTTTCCTTCAAAATGAGCCGTTAACTCTTCTGACAGAGCAATGGCATTTTTAAGATCCAAAGCTTCAGATTCTTCAATCAAAGGAGAGATAACATAGACTTGGGAGCCTTTCTGAATCTCACCCTCCAACCAAGTCAAGACCTGGAGCAACTGTTCATGTTTGATCCAGCGCGTTACGATGGGCTTACGCCCTGCTGGCATCTGGTCAATAATAGAAACATCCATATCCCCAAAGGCAGTGATGGCTAAGGTCCGTGGTATGGGAGTTGCCGTCATCATGAGGACATCTGGATTTTCACCTTTTTCCCGTAAAATACGCCTTTGCCCTACACCAAAGCGGTGTTGCTCATCGATGATGATCAAGCCGAGTCGGGCATAGTCCACGCCGTCTTGTATAAGAGCATGGGTTCCGATGATCACATCGGCTTCCCCCTTAGCAATGGTTTCCAAGACCTTGCGTTTTTCTGCAGCTTTCAATGACCCTGTTAGGAGAGCTAATTTCAAATCCGGAAAGAGACTCTCTAGGCTTTCAAAATGCTGCTCTGCAAGAATTTCTGTTGGAACCATGAGGGCAGCCTGATATCCTGCCGTTACAGCTGCATACATAGCAAGACCTGCAACCACTGTCTTCCCGCTACCGACATCCCCTTGTAAGAGCCGATTCATGTGATGGTCCGACTTCATATCTGTTAGAATTTCTTGCAGGCTTTTTTCTTGGGCTTGGGTCAAGGCAAAAGGCAATTTCTCTTTCACTGCAGTTAATGTTTTCTGAGACCAGTTCAAGACCAGACCACTTCCATGAACCTTATTTTCAGACTTGAGGGTCTGTAATTGCATTTGGAAATAAAAGAGTTCCTCAAATTTGATTCGACGGAGAGCCTGTTTGTATTCTGCCAAATCCTTGGGAAAATGCATGGCACGAACAGCCTGACTACGGGGCATTAGTTTGTATTTATCGAGCAGGGACTGGGGGATGTTTTCTTCTATCAAGAGGTCCAGTCCTTGATCAAAGGCTGTCTTGATGACTTTAACAAGTCCTGCTTGACTGACACCTTGCGCTAGGCGATAGACAGGCTGGAGGTCATCCTCCACTTGGGCTAAAACCTTCATTCCTGTGAGGCTTGCCTTGGCACGATCCCACTTGCCAAAGACAGCCAAGGTTGCTCCTAGTTCAATCTTGTCAGCTAGGTAGGGTTGGTTGAAGAAATTAACTGCAAAAACAACCTCTCCCTGTTTAAGGCTAAAGCGTAGGCGATTGCGCTTAAAACCATAATACTGAGCACTGGCTGGTGTCACTACCTGACCAGACAAAACAGCCTTTTCACCGTCTTCTAGCTCTAGCACCTGCTTAGTCTTAAAATCTTCATAACGGAAAGGGAAGTAGAGCAAGAGATCTTGCAAGTTTTCAATTCCTAGTTTGGCATATTTCTCTGCTGATTTAGGTCCCACTCCTGGTAAGACATGCAAGGGTTGATGTAAATTCATGCTCTTCTCCTTTCCTTCTATTTCTTAATAATATTCTCTTGGAATTCGATCACTGAGGAGACAAACTACCTCATAATTGATAGTTCCTCGGTAAACTGCTACATCTGTTGCAGTAATTTCTTTATCACCGTCTGAGCCAATTAAAGTTACCTTGGTACCCAATGGGTAAAGCTTAGGTAAGCGAATGGTGATTTGGTCCATGGATACACGCCCTACAATGGGACACAATTGGCCATCCACCAGAACTGAGAAATTCTGCATGTCTCGTGTCCAACCATCTGCATAACCGATTGGCAAAGTGGCAATGACTTGCTCACTGTCTGCCTGATAGGTCGCTCCGTAGCCCATACAAGCACCAGTCTCTACTGTTTTGATATGAACGATAGCAGTTTCTAAGGTCAAGGCTGGTTTTAATTCATAAGGCAATTCCAATACTTGACCACTTGGATTGAGACCATACATGGAATCCCCCATGCGAACAGCATTAAAAATCGTTTCCGCATGCCATAAAGTCGTTGCGGAGTTACTTGCATGAACGAATTTGGGCACTTCCTTCATGCCTGTAAGGATTGTCTTGAAACAGTCCAGCTGTTGCTTAAAGTAGCTATCTGACTCTTCATCTGCAGTAGCAAAGTGCGTAAAGATTCCCTCGACAGAAGCACCATGGTTTTTGAGCATAGCTTGGGCTTGTTCGGCCTCACTAGCACTTCTAAAACCAATTCGTCCCATGCCTGAGTCAATCTTAAGGTGAACGGTTAAACCAGATAAGTCTGACTCAGTATCAAGGAGATTCTCAATCCATTCCAATCCTGCCACTGTCAAGGTAATATCAAAATCCTTAGCCAATGAAAAAGATTCAACCTCAGATACTCCCAAAATAAGAATTTTCTTAGCGATACCTGCCTGACGGAGTTCGATGGCTTCATCAATATTTGACACACAAAAGCCATCTACATCATCCTGGATAGCTCTTGCAACAGCTATCGCTCCATGTCCATAGGCATTGGCTTTCACAACCGCCCATTTGAGAGTGCCTTTAGGAATGTGTGCTCCCATCTGTTGGATATTGTAGCGGATTGCTTCTA
>CAUUTJ010000051.1:0-9879 GCA_963548045.1 uncultured Streptococcus sp. | reverse complement strand
AAATAAGTTACAGAAGAAAACAATCAGTAAATCCATGAGATTTGCTGATTTTATTGTGTTTAAAAGGGATCTAGGATAGAAAAAAACAAAAAATTTATGTACAATTGACTAAACTAGAGCTAAACCATTGATACAACTGAATTAGAAGCATAAAGTACATTCTTTAAAAAGTGTACTTTATTTTTGTTTTGTACATTATTCTGGAGTGGTATTTTGTATGTTTTCTAGTACATAATATCCTCTAATCTGAGAAATTAATTTGTACATTATTTTCAATGATAATCAATGTATAATAAAAAATTTAAAGTTCAAATTCTGAAACTACTTTCACATATAAATAATTGAATATAAATTGCTGTAGGCCTATAATAAAGATAGGGATAAAAAGAAATCTTCCTAGAAAGGAGTATACTGTATCATATGTGACAGTATTATAAATGAATCATGAAAAAAATAATTACTATAGTACAGTGCATTTTGTTTCCCGTGTCTCCTTACATAGCTAGAGAACTATGCTTGATGAGTAAAAATCTAGTCGATAATATGTTCCTTACATTCTTTATCATGCTAACAATTTCTTTTTGGCTTGGTATTTGGAAATTGGGAGATCTTGTGGGAAATCCAAAATAAAAAGTAAAAGTCTGTTTTAAATTAACTAAGAGAACTAGCTAACTAGCTTAAGTAAAACAAAAACACGGCCATGATTCATGAGCCGTGTTTTTGTATGAATGTACATTTTAAAAATTTTAAGTTTCTGAACAATTGTCAAAATGTACAATTGAAAAAATTTCCAGTGTTCACTTAAATAAAGTACATAATTGAGGATAATTAACTCTAAAAAAATTTTTGGTTACTGACAAGAGATACAAAACAAACCTATATAACCCCTATAACATCTTTCCGAAAAACTATAATTTTCTTGAAAAATATATCTGGCTATGCTATACTACTAGTATAGAAAGATTTGGAGAAAAACATGAAACGCGAGATCTTATTAGAACGGATTGATAAACTCAAACAAGTCATGCCCTGGTATGTATTGGAATATTACCAATCGAAACTGGCCGTTCCATACAGTTTTACAACCTTGTACGAATACTTAAAGGAATACGATCGATTTTTCACCTGGGTCTTAGAATCTGGTATATCGGATGCTGACACCATGGCCAATATCCCTTTAGAGGTTCTAGAGCACATGACCAAGAAAGACATGGAATCCTTTATTCTGTATTTGCGTGAACGTCCTCTGCTCAATGCCAATACGACGAAAAATGGGGTTTCTCAAACAACTATTAACCGTACCCTTTCTGCACTTTCTAGTCTTTATAAGTATTTGACTGAGGAAGTTGAAAACGAGCAAGGGGAACCTTATTTCTACCGTAATGTCATGAAGAAGGTTGCAACCAAGAAAAAGAAAGAAACCTTAGCTGCTCGAGCTGAAAATATCAAGCAAAAGCTCTTTTTAGGTGATGAGACAGAAGGTTTCCTCAACTATATCGATCAGGAATACCCTCAAACACTCTCAAATCGCGCCTTATCTTCCTTTAATAAGAATAAAGAGCGAGATTTAGCCATTATCGCACTCCTTCTTGCCTCTGGTGTCCGTCTCTCTGAAGCAGTTAACCTGGATCTTCGAGATCTCAATCTTAAGATGATGGTGATTGACGTCACTCGAAAAGGTGGAAAACGTGACTCGGTTAATGTCGCTGCCTTTGCTAAGCCTTATTTAGAGCAATATCTCGCTATTCGGGATAAACGCTACAAGACAGAAAAGACCGATACAGCACTCTTCTTAACCTTATATCGAGGTGTTCCGAACCGGATTGATGCTTCTAGTGTCGAAAAGATGGTGGCCAAGTATTCAGAAGACTTCAAAGTCCGTGTGACACCCCACAAGCTTCGCCATACCCTAGCAACTCGTCTCTATGATGCAACCAAATCCCAAGTTTTGGTCAGCCATCAGCTAGGACATGCCAGCACTCAGGTAACGGACTTGTATACGCATATCGTAAATGACGAACAGAAAAATGCCTTGGATAGTTTATGAGATACATAATATAAATTATGTAATATATTTAGTGTTAGAAAAAGAGCGTAGATCTTTGATAGAATCTTACGCTCTTTTATACTTTCTAAAAAAATTCGATCCAATAATTACGATGGGGCTCAATAATTACTGGTTTACCCCAGAATGATTTTAGATAAGCCAAGTTTGCAGGGGTGACAGGTCTTTTTTCACTATTGAACTTCTCTGCACTCTCTTTCGTTAAAAAGCATTTAACTGCTTCATATGGTGATCCATCGCTCGCTATTCGATCAATTCCTAAATAAGCAATTTCATCACCAGCTTTTGGAAAATCTGTAAATAGTTTACCAATAAAATAAACCGTCTTATCTTTCATTAATTCATAAGCCTTACTATTTTCCAGTCTGTTATTCGCTGCAGCGTACATAATACAAAAACTATCTACAATATCTTTCAAAGGCATTAATTCTTCTTTGCTAACGATTATTTCCTCAGGAGCAAGACCACCAATGATTAAGTTTTCATAATGAGGTTGCTGGATGACGTTATCTAAAGCCATTCCTAATGGTAGTTGGACAGCTTGATAGCCTAAAGGTTCTAGATCTTGCTTTTTCCGGTCAAGGTGTTCTTGAGTAATACTGACATTCAAATCATATGGACTAGAAGGTTGTTCCTTCCTAAAAAAAGCCACTACGATACGATCTAACTGTTCAAATAGACCAAGATTTTCAACTGGAATTTTCATCATTGAATATGATCCCCTTTTTTGTTCAGATTTCCTCTATATTCTACTCTCATTATTTTTGAATATCAAGATAAGAGGCCGTGTCATGAACTAACTTTTGATGAAAACTCTTAAACATTTTTGTTTGACATGATCTTTTTTCTTCATCAGCCCATACCTCATCAATAGCTAGCTATAAAAGATAATCTAGAAGATCCTACCATTCTTCAACCATGGACTAGTTGAGCTTTATCACTTCGTCAGCTTTTTCCCAAATTACTGGATTATGGGTTGCAATAATGATTATACGCTCTTGATTCTTTAACATTAAGAGCAAGTCCATCACCTCTTGTGAGGTTTCTGGATCCAGTGCTGCAGTTAGTTCATCTGCCAAAATTAAAGGTGGATCTTTTAAAATAACTTTAGCTAATGCGACACGTTGCGCCTCTCCCCCCGATAATTCATAAATCTTTTGATCCAGAGCAAGGTAAGCCAATCCTACTTTTTTTAGCACTTCTTCTTCTTGCTGCTTCTTCTCTTTTTTCGTTAATTTTTGCCCAATCAATCCCAAATCTAAATTTTTAGCGATCGTCTCGTTTTCAAGTAGGCCAAAGTTTTGGAAGAGATAGCCTAATTCACGCTTAAAGAAGTGATGCTGTTTGATTTGTTTCAGTTCTTGCCCTTGATAGCTTATACTCCCTTTTTCATAAGGCTCTATCTTCGCCAAGATATTGAGCAAGGTTGTTTTACCACACCCACTATTTCCGATCAGAGCATAGACCTTACCTTCTGTAAATTGCAAGCTCAAATCTTGAAAGACCGTTCGTTGGCCAAATGATTTGGTTAAATGTTCTACGCTAATCATATTAGGCTCCTTTCAGTACAGTGGCTAACAAGTGGTCTTCTTTATGAGACCGGTACAGGAGAATGAACCAAGCATTAGTAATAAATAGCAAGAGAGTGACAAGAGCAATCCACCATTCTTGAGTGAGAAGGAATACCAAGAGGCTTCCTAATAGCAAGAGGCTACTTTCTGAGAGCAAAATCATTTGGTGAATGTTTACAAATCCCAGACCTGCAATCTTCTTCAAGAAGATTTGTTTTCTAAACTCTTCAAAATATAGGAAATTCATAGTGTTAAAAAGAAGAACAGAGGTTGCTATACCAAAGACTCCTCCTGCAATCGCCATGAGATTTTCTATTTGTATTTTTTGGGCCATTTGCTGGTAAACGTCCACTGCATAGTCGTACTGACTAACACTTTTTTCAAGATTATACTCAGCGACGAGCTTCTTACTATTCTCAAGTCCATTAAAATAAAGGTAGGGATTTAGATGGGTGAAATATGGATTCTCATAGCCTCCAAAACTTTCAGGTTGTATAACCACTAAAACAGGATCTGTAAAGAATTGTTTATAGCTGATTGGTGTGTTGTTGTAGATAAAGCGTTTTTGATGATTCGGAATATACGTTACCTGCGCCTTCATTGATAAGGTGATATTTCCTTGATCATCTCGAGGAGATAGATAATCTTCATATCGTTTGATCATCTCCTCTTCTCGACCTTTTAATTTTTCCGGAAGTAAGAGACCAAATTCTCCTGCTTGCAGGTGATTTAAGTGATCTTTTTCTTCAGGAGATACTGGAACACCTTGGATTTCGAGGTAATTTGGAGTTACATAGAGAGTTCGTGCAAGAGGATCGTAATCTGTGATGAAAAACTCTTTACCTGTACTAGGATCCGTCATAACTCCTTTTGAACCAAAAAATGCGAGGTGATGATAAGCTAAAAGACCACCATTTTCGATGCCAGACTCGATGAGCTTAGACCATTTTGCTCTGTTCTCAATTTGCGTCTCTTTGTTTGTTTTCTGTGAAAAATCCTCCCGACTTGTACTAATTTGGACCCAATTCGACTGTTTTAACCAAGCCTCACTTCCCTCTTGGTAAGTTTGCCAGACTGATCCATAAATACTGATTCGATGAATCGCAAGGCCAATTAATGCCACAGCGAGAAATTGACAAATAAAGAGGAAAACCAATATGCGCTTCAATGGAACCTTCCCTTTTAAAAGGGGGACTAAATGAATCGTTTGAATACTATATGCAAAGAGGAAGGATAAGAAAACAGACAAAATTAGTAAAATCCCATTGTAAATAATACTACTGGAAATGACGAGGGAATAGGAAAAAGGTGTCAATTGAAAGCAATAAATCAGAACAGCACCCATTATACTTGCGCCAATACATCCCAAAAGCAACTCTATACTATCATCTTTTAGAGAATGTCCGAAAAGTTGCAAGCGTCTCATTCCTGAAATATATCGAATCCCAGCACTTCTCATTTCAAGTGTTTTTTGTATAATCGTCAAAGCGCTAAAACTAATGATAAAAATGACTAAGGCAAGTGATTGTGAACCTGAGCCAAAAAAGGCAATAAAGGTCTGCAGAGGATTTGGTTTCTCTATAAAAGTTTGTGAGAAACCAAGAGTATGAAGCGTTTGATCCAGCTTTTCAGTTTCTAATTCACCTGATAATACATAATAATTCACTACCAGGCTTTCATTGGCAGCCAGTTCTTTCTTCTCTCTTTTAATTCCAAGAGGAAGTTTTCCCTCTCCGTAGATATCATAGGTGAAAACAACCTGCCCTTTAGAATCTGTTCTTTGTATCTGACGGGCAATTATACTATGATTTTCCCTTGCCAAACGGTCTAAACTGGAAGATAAGTCTTCATATGTGACGCTCTTTTCTTGTCTCACCACACCTACTACAGGAAGACTGTCGTGGATAACCGTATTTGGAGAAATAAAGGCAATCCAAATCAAAAAGCACGTGATGAAAAGGTTTGAAAAAATAATAAAGACACGTTTCATACCATCACACTTTCTAAAGCATCAAAGATAAATATTATTCAGCTAGTCAATCAATTTCCTTGTTTAGTGATTGCTGAGTATTTAAAATTTTATTTATACTTTTGTAAACGAATACATTTCTCCACCTTTACTATACTACAAAATCCTTCTTAAAACAATAATTTCTATGTGAAACTAGTTTCAAAAAAGAGATCCGCTACTGCGAATCTCTTTTGACTTTATTCCACCACTGCTTCAGCAATTTCTTCTGCAGTGATTCCTGCAAAGTAACGACCTAGATTAATGGTTTGAAGGGCTTTGAGGACGTCTTCACGTTCGTATTTAACGCCACGAAGAACATCTTCTACTGCTGCAACATCTTCGATACCAAAGAAGTCACCGTAAATCTTGATATCTTGAATTTTTGATTCAATGACGTTGGCAAAGATTTCAACCTTACCGCTTGGGAATTTGGTGCCACGACGGACATTGTATTCAGGAGACTTCCCATAGTTCCAGTCCCAGGTACCGAACTTAGTTTCCTTGATTCGATTAATTTCAGCCAATTCTTCATCTGAAAATACATATTCTGTCATTTCAGGATATTCTTTTTTCATGTAGTCCAAAAGTAGGTCACGGAACTCTTCAACAGTGATCTTTTCTGGTAACTCATCGATAATATTAGTTACTCGAGCACGGACTGATTTTACCCCTTTTGATTCAAACTTATCTTTAGACACTTTAAGTGCGTTAGCTAGGACTGACAAATCCACGTCAAAGAGAAGACAACCATGGTGCATGATACGGCCATTGATATAGGCTTGTGCATTTCCACAGAATTTCTTACCGTCGATTTCTAAGTCGTTACGGCCTGTAAATTCAGCTTTAACACCAAGTTCAGCCAAAGTATTGATAACTGGAGTAGAGAAGCTCTTGAAGTCAAAGGCCTTGTTTTCATCTTCTTTTGAAATGATTGTATAGTTTAGGTTGTTCAAATCATGGTAAACAGCTCCACCACCACTGATTCGACGGACTACTTCAATTCCATTTTCACGAACATAGTCACGGTTAATTTCTTCAATCGTATTTTGGTGACGTCCTACAATAATAGATGGTTTGTTGATCCAAAGAAGGAAGATTTGATCCTCGTCCAAAAGGTGTTTAAAAGCATATTCCTCTAAAGCAATATTAAAGGCAGTGTCGTTTGAATGATTGATAATGTATTTCATAAGATACCTTCTAATACGATAGAGACTGGAAAATAATTCCAGTCTAGTCTATCTATTTTTATTTTTTCTTAGGTGAGTGAACTGCCAAGCCAAGTACATCCGCAAAAGCTTCGTACATCACTTCTGAGAAGGTTGGGTGACCATGAATGGTCTTGAGCATTTCTTCTACAGTGATTTCCATCTCAATGATGGTAGAAGCTTCGTTGATCAATTCAGCAGCTGCTGGACCAATGATGTGAACCCCAAGAACTTCACCATATTTCTTGTCAGCAATGACTTTTACAAATCCTTGAGCCGCATCTGATGCAATGGCACGCCCGTTTGCGGCAAAGTTGAATTTACCGATTTGGACATCATATTTCTCACGAGCTTGTTCTTCTGTCAAACCAACAGCCGCAACTTCTGGAAGTGTGTAGATAGCTGCAGGAGTTAAGTTCAATTTGGCAACAGCGTGGTTTCCTTTAAGAGCATTTTCAGCCGCTACTTCACCCATACGAAAGGCAGCGTGGGCCAACATCTTCGTACCATTGATATCACCTGGCGCATAGATACCTGGAACAGATGTTTCCATGTATTCATTGACCTTGATACGACCACGGTCTAATTCAAATTCAACTTCTCCAATTCCTTCAAGATCTGGAACACGACCGATTGAAAGAAGAGCTTTGTTTGCGATGATATCGTCTTTGCCTTCAACCTTGATACGGAGTTTGCCATCTTCTTCAATGATTTCTTGCAGTTTCGTATCGGTCAAGATTGTCATGCCTTTACGTTCAAGGATCAAACGAAGGTTCTTAGATACTTCAGCATCCATAGCTGGAACAATGCGGTCCATCATTTCAATAACAGTTACTTTTGAACCAAAGGTCATAAAGGCTTGACCAAGCTCGATACCGACAACCCCACCACCAATGATCACAAGGCTTTCTGGGACTTCATTCATATCCAAGATGTCATCACTCGTCATTACAAGGGATGATTCCATACCAGGAACGTTAATCTTGCTGACTTTAGAACCACCAGCAAGGATGATTTTCTTGGTTTCAAGCAATTCAGAACCATTGACCAAGACATTCTTATCTTTCGTAATGGTACCGATACCCTTATGAACATCAACTCCGTAGCTACGAAGAAGTCCTGCAACACCACCAACAAGAGTATTTACGACCTTGTTCTTGGTTTCAAGAACCTTGTCCATATCTACTGTGAAGCTAGGATTGTCAATGATGATCCCACGGTTTGCCGCATGACCGATATTCTCGATAATTTCAGCGTTGTGGAGGTAAGTCTTAGTTGGGATACATCCGCGGTTCAAGCACGTTCCACCAAGTTCAGATTTCTCAACAAGAGCAACCTTACCACCTAATTGAGCTGCCTTAATAGCAGATACGTAACCAGCAGGACCCCCACCGATCACTACGATATCATAAGCATCATCGCTCTTATTATCATCGTTTGAAGCACTTGCTGCAGCTGGTGCTGGACTCGCTTCTGGTGCTGCTGCTCCAGCGGTTGGGATGTTTTCCCCTTCTTCACCAAGATAACCGATTACTTCTGTTACAGGAACAGTTTCTCCATCCCCTTTCAGGATAGCGATCAAGTAACCGTCTTCTTCTGCTTCCAATTCCATGCTGACTTTGTCTGTCATGATTTCAAGGAGAACTTCTCCTTCTTTTACAAATTCGCCGACTTTTTTATTCCACTGAACGATTTGTCCTTCGGTCATATCTACGCCGGCTTTTGGCATAATTACTTCTAAGGCCATTTTATTTCCCTCTTTTTCTTGTTTCTATTCTCTCTCGTTGATTAGACCAACATTGAAATCGGGTCTTCAATCAAGGCTTTCAAGTCTTTCATGAATTTGGCACCAGCCATCCCATCGACAACGCGGTGGTCAATGGTCAAGCCCAAGCTCATGATTGGACGAATGACAATTTCACCATTCACAACAACTGGTTTTTCAACCGTTGCACTAACTCCAAGAATGGCAGAGTTTGGTTGGTTGATAATCGGTCCAAATGATTGAACGCCAAACATTCCTAAGTTACTAATGGTAAAGGTTGAGTTTTGCAATTCACTTGGAGCAAGCTTACCATCCAAGGTACGTCCGATAACGTCCTTGAAGGCTACGACCAACTCTGACAAGGTCATCTTTTCAGCATTGTAAACAACTGGAGTCATCAAGCCATTGTCCATACCAACCGCCATCGCTAAGTTGACATAGTTATGAGTAATGATGGTTTTGCCATCTTCTGTCAATGACGCATTGATGTATGGGTGTTTCATCAAGGTCTTAACCACCGCTAGAGAAAGCAAATCTGTTACAGTCACTTTCTTGCCAGTGGCTTCCATGATTGGATCCAATACCTTCTTACGAAGGGCCAACATTTGAGACATATCAACGTCATAGTTCAAAGTAAAGGTTGGTGCTGTCAAGTAAGATTCCACCATCCGTTGAGCGATCACCTTGCGCATTGGTGTCATCGGAATCCGCTCAATCTCACCATAAGGTGTCACATTATCTGGAACTTCTTCCACCTTCTCGATTTGAGCCGGTGACTTAATGGTCTCGTTCTCAATATTTTCAGGAAGGAAAGCAAGGACGTCCTTCTTCATGATCTTGCCACGATGACCAGTTCCTTGAATCTCTTGCCAAGCAATATTGTGTTCTAAAGCAATTCGTTTTGCAAGTGGTGAAATGCGAACCACATTTGTGTCTTTATAGGTTTCCACGTCTTCTTTGTGGACACGACCGTTTGCGCCTGAACCAGAAACATCATAGAGGTTGATCCCAAGATCATCTGCTAATTTTCTAGCCGCAGGAGTCGCTCTTAGCTTATCATCAGCCATGACCTCTCCTATTCTATTATAAGATACTAAGGGCGTCAAAAGTCAAAGTGAAAATAGGAAACTTAACGAAGAAACTTTAGTTTCTAGGTAAGTTTATCTTTTTCACACAGACTTTAGCCCGAGTTCATTTTTAAGATATCAAGGACGCAGAGAACTTTGTACCTAAAAAGATACAAAGTTTCCTCGTCTAATTCA
>CAUUTJ010000050.1:0-10136 GCA_963548045.1 uncultured Streptococcus sp. | reverse complement strand
GTTATATTCTCTTTGTAAACCCTCAAATGCTTTCACAAACAGGAATGCCTGTTCAAGGTGTATTCTTGGCAACAATCATCGGTTCTGTTGTGGGGACTTTGATGATGGCTTTCTATGCTAACTTGCCATATGCACAAGCTCCAGGTATGGGACTAAATGCCTTCTTTACCTTTACCGTCGTATTTGGTATGGGCTATACTTGGAAAGAAGCTCTTGGTATGGTCTTCATCTGTGGAGTTATTTCACTGATTATTACATTGACCAATGTTCGTAAAATGATCATTGAATCTATTCCTACAACACTTCGCTCAGCAATTTCAGCTGGTATTGGTGTTTTCCTTGCTTACGTTGGTATTAAGAATGCTGGTCTTTTGAAATTCTCAATTGACCCAGGTACTTATACTGTAGCAGGTGAAGGAGCAGATAAGGCTCAAGCGGCGATTACTGCAAATGCTTCAGCCGTTCCAGGATTAGTAGATTTCAATACTACAGCAGTTTTGGTAGCTCTTGCAGGTCTTGCTATTACGATTTTCTTTGTTGTTAAAGGTATCAAAGGTGGGATCATCCTTTCTATTTTAACAACGACTGTTCTTGCCATTGCAGTTGGTCTTGTTAATGTGTCAGGGATTGACTTCGCTAGCAACAATCTTTCATCAGCAGTTAACGACCTAGGAACTTTGTTTGGTGCTGCTCTTGGTTCAGAAGGTTTAGGATCTTTGATTTCAAATACTTCTCGTTTGCCAGAAACTTTGATGGCTATTCTTGCCTTCTCATTGACAGATATCTTTGATACTATCGGTACTCTTATCGGTACTGGAGAAAAAGTTGGTATCGTTGCGACAAGTGGTGAAAACCATGAGTCAGCTAAATTGGATAAAGCTCTTTACTCTGACTTGGTGGCAACTTCAGTAGGTGCCATTGCAGGTACTTCAAACGTTACGACATATGTTGAGTCTGCAGCAGGTATCGGTGCTGGTGGACGTACTGGTTTGACAGCCCTAGTTGTTGCAATCTGTTTTGCTTTGTCAAGTTTCTTTAGCCCACTTTTAGCGATTGTTCCAACAGCTGCGACTGCACCAATTCTGATTATTGTCGGGATTATGATGCTCTCTAACTTGAAAAACATTCCTTGGGATGATATGTCAGAAGCAGTTCCAGCCTTCTTTACATCTATCTTTATGGGATTCAGTTACTCAATCACACAGGGGATTGCCGTTGGTTTCTTGACTTATACTTTGACAAAGATTGTTAAAGGTCAAATCAAAGAAGTACATGTCATGATCTGGATTTTGGATGCCTTGTTCATCTTGAACTACATCAGCATGGCTCTTAACTAATGATAAAAACTTAAAAAAGAAGGAGGATTCTCCTCCTTTTTTATTAGTAGAAATGTCGCAAAAGAAAACTTTTTGGTATAATGATAACATGCACATAAAAAATGAAGATGAACTCATTGCTCTTGGACAAGAGTTAGGCTCTTTGCTGGAGAAAAATGATGTATTGATTTTGACTGGTGAATTAGGTGCGGGGAAAACAACACTTACAAAAGGTCTGGCTAAAGGTCTAGGGATTCATCAAATGATTAAGAGCCCTACCTATACCATTGTTCGAGAATATGAAGGTCGTCTACCCTTGTATCACTTGGATGTTTATCGTATTGAAGGGGACGCAGATTCTATCGACTTGGATGAATTTCTTTTTGGATCAGGTGTGACTGTTATTGAGTGGGGTCATCTATTAGGAGAAGCTCTTCCGGCAGACTATCTGGAATTAGAAATTCTCAAAGATGGTGACGGACGCGAAGTTGTCTTTCATGCCCGTGGCAAACGAGCAACAGAGCTCTTACAGAGGTTGACGGATGGAGTATGATCTTTTAGTCCGTGAAGCAGAAGTCCAAGATGCTTCGGTTCTTATTGCACTTTTGGATCAGATTGGTCAAGAATCTAGCTTTACCAGTCTGGATGAAAACGGAATTGCAATGACTGCATCAGAAATGCAGCATTTTATTGACAAGCAGGCCCAATCGGACAATCAAATTACTTTACTAGCTTTTTTGAATGATGAGCTAGCAGGGGTCATCAATATAACGGCGAATCAACGTCCGAGAGTTCGACATATTGGTGATGTCTTTCTTGGAATTAAAAAAGCATACTGGGGATATGGCCTCGGTAGTATCCTCGTGGAAGAAGCTATTGAATGGGCCAAATCGAGTGCTAGTATTCGACGTTTACAATTGACAGTTCAAAAACGCAATCTTGCGGCTGTTCATCTATATAAAAAGATGGGCTTCATCATAGAAGGCTTACAGGAACGTGGTGCTTGTATAGAGGGAGGAGAGTTTCTTGACGTTTACCAAATGGGTCGACTGATAGACAAATAAACATATGGCAAAAAAAATAATCGGAATGTTTTTAGGCTTTGTCCTTGTGACAGTGCTTGGTGTGGGAGCTTATGCCTATACGATCTACCAACAAAGTACACAGACTCTAGCTAAAACCTATAAACAAATCGGGGAAGAAACGAAGGTTATCGAGGCAACTGAACCCCTGACAATCCTACTGATGGGTGTGGATACGGGGAACGTTGAACGTACAGACCCATGGGCGGGTAACAGTGATTCGATGATCTTGGTAACAGTAAATCCTAAAACCAAGAAAGTTGTTATGATGAGTTTAGAACGTGATATTCTGACACAAATCCAACAACCAGACGGTAGTGTTAGAGAAGCGAAACTCAATGCCGCCTATGCTGATGGTGGAGCAGAACTTGCTATTTCAACCATTCAAAAAATGATGAATATCCACATCGATCGTTATGTGATGGTCAACATGCATGGCCTTCAAAGAATGGTTGATGCTGTCGGTGGAATCACAGTAAACAACACTCTAGGTTTCCCTATCTCTATCCAAGATCAAGAACCGTTTAATACGATTTCTATCGGCGTTGGAGAGCAAACTCTAAATGGTGAAGAGGCGCTGGTGTATTCACGCATGCGCTATCAAGATCCAGAAGGAGATTACGGTCGTCAGAAACGTCAGCGCGAAGTCATTCAAAAGATTGTTGAGAAGATTCTTAGCTTGAATAGTGTTAGTCACTACCAAGAAATTCTGAAGGCTCTTAGCGATAATATGCAGACAAATATCGAGATTACGACAACCACAATTCCTCAGTTGATGGGTTACCAAGATTCCTTTAAAAACATTGAATCTCAACAGTTGCGTGGAGAGGATGCAATGATTGATGGGACATCCTACCAAATCGTGTCATCTGCTCATATGTTAGAGATGCAAAATCTTTTACGTCGTTCATTGGACAAACCAGAAGTTACGGAATTAGAGACAAATGTTGTCTTGTATGAAAATATTTATGGCCGCTTGCCACAAACAACCGGACCTATTGCAGATCAGGAACAGCAAGGACAACAAGTGCATCAAGTGCAGCAAGAGCAACCAGAACAATAAGAAATAAATACTGAAATCGTAGGAATTTTCCTGCGATTTTTTCAAAGAAATTCGAATAGATAAGTAGGAGGAAAAAATGAAAGCGGAAATAATAGCTGTTGGGACAGAAATTCTAACTGGTCAAATTGTCAATACCAATGCTCAGTTTTTGTCTGAAAAGTTAGCTGAAATCGGAGTAGATGTTTACTTTCAGACAGCTGTAGGAGATAATGAATCTCGGCTTTTATCCCTGTTGAAGATTTCTCAGGAACGGAGTAATCTGATTATTTTAACGGGAGGATTGGGGCCGACGGAGGATGACTTAACCAAACAAACCTTGGCTCAATTTCTAGGGCGTGATTTGACTTTTGATTCTCAAGCACAGGCTAAACTGGATGATTTCTTTGCTCATCGACCAGACTATGCTCGGACTCCAAATAATGAACGTCAAGCTCAGATTGTTGAGGGGTCAATCCCACTCCCAAATGAAACAGGACTAGCAGTTGGTGGTATGATTGAGGTAGCTGGCGTGACTTATGTTGTTCTACCAGGTCCGCCAAGTGAACTGAAACCAATGGTTTTAAATGAGCTACTACCAAGATTGACAACAGGAGCTAAGTTGTACTCACGTGTGCTACGTTTCTTTGGAATTGGTGAGAGCCAGCTAGTGACGATTTTATCAGATTTGATTGAAGAGCAGACGGATCCAACCATAGCACCGTATGCAAAAACGGGAGAGGTGACTCTGCGCTTGTCAACCAAGGCCACTAGTCAAGACGAGGCTCAAAAGGCCTTAGATAATCTGGAGGAAAAGATCCTTGCACGTCAGACCTTTGAAGGGGTTGCTTTAAAGGATATCTGTTATGGTTATGGCGAAGAAGCGAGTCTAGCCAGCGTAGTTGTTGAGGAGTTGAAAAAGAAAAAGCAAACCATCACAGCTGCAGAAAGTTTAACAGCAGGGCTTTTCCAAGCGACTTTGGCAAACTTTTCGGGAGCATCAACAATCTTTAAAGGTGGTTTTGTCACTTATAGCCTGGAAGAAAAAGCTAAGATGTTAGACATTCCACAAGTAGAGTTGGAAGAATATGGAGTCGTTTCAGCATTTGCTGCGGAAAAAATGGCTGAGCAGGCACGCCTCAAAACTCAGTCAGATTTTGGGATTAGCTTGACAGGAGTAGCTGGTCCGGATAGCCTAGAAGGGCATCCAGCAGGGACAGTTTTCATCGGCCTATCTCAAGCATCAGGTACCGAAGTCATTCAAGTCAATATAGCTGGAAGAAGCCGAGCGGATGTTCGTAAGATTGCGGTTATGCATGCGTTTAACATAGTTCGCAAAGCTTTATTAAGTGACTGACTTTTGATATAATAGAAGAAGGTTCTTAGAATCATTAAAATATAGGAGAACAAAATGGCGAAAAAACCAACAAAAAAATTAGATGAAATTGGGAAAAAATTTGGAGCTGATCGTGAAAAAGCTTTGAATGATGCGCTTAAATTGATTGAAAAAGACTTTGGTAAGGGTTCAATCATGCGCTTGGGTGAACGCGCAGAGCAAAAAGTACAAGTGATGAGTTCAGGTTCTTTGGCTCTTGATATTGCCCTTGGTTCAGGTGGTTATCCAAAGGGACGTATCATTGAAATCTATGGTCCAGAATCATCAGGTAAGACAACAGTAGCACTTCACGCTGTAGCGCAAGCACAAAAAGAAGGCGGAATTGCAGCCTTTATCGATGCGGAACACGCTCTTGATCCAGCTTATGCAGCAGCTCTTGGAGTGAACATTGACGAATTGCTCTTGTCACAACCAGACTCAGGGGAGCAAGGTCTTGAAATTGCAGGAAAATTGATTGACTCAGGTGCGGTTGACCTTGTGGTTATTGACTCTGTTGCAGCCCTTGTACCTCGTGCGGAAATCGATGGGGATATTGGAGACAGCCACGTTGGTCTTCAAGCTCGTATGATGAGCCAAGCTATGCGTAAACTTGGTGCTTCTATCAACAAGACTAAGACAATTGCAATCTTCATCAACCAATTGCGTGAAAAAGTAGGAGTTATGTTTGGTAATCCAGAAACAACGCCTGGTGGACGCGCTCTTAAATTCTATGCTTCTGTCCGTTTAGACGTTCGTGGAAGCACACAAATTAAGGGAACTGGCGACCAAAAAGATACTAACGTCGGTAAAGAAACGAAGATCAAAGTTGTGAAAAACAAGGTTGCTCCACCGTTCAAAGAAGCTCTTGTTGAAATCATGTACGGGGAAGGTATTTCTAGAACTGGTGAACTCTTGAAGATTGCAAGTGATTTGGATATCATCCAAAAAGCAGGTGCTTGGTACTCATACAAGGGTGAAAAAATCGGACAAGGTTCTGAAAATGCTAAGAAATACTTGGCAGATCATCCAGAAATCTTTGATGAAATTGACCACCAAGTTCGTGTTCAATATGGTTTGATCGAAGAGGAAGAAGGCTCTAAAGCAAGTTCAGCAGCAGAAACAAGTTCTAACCAAGAAGTGACTCTTGATTTGGGCGATGCTCTTGAAATCGAAATTGAAGAATAAAAAATAAAAGTAGCAGAAAAACTGCTACTTTTTTTATTTCATGAGAACTAATGTTCGCTAAAACGTCGGTATTTGATGCGAAAGTCGAAGTAATTCTCTTCTTGCAATTTTTGAAAGATGTTTCGATAGGCCTCTTCATCAAAATGGTCGCCACGGTAGAGAATTTCAAAACTCATTCCCTCGTATTCTAAAAAAGCATTGGCAGTTTTAAAACCATTTTGTAAGTAGAAGTCCATGCGGGCCTTTCGTTGTTCGAGATTATCACAGTCTTCGTCCAATCGCTCCACTTCAAGAATCATAGTACGCTGGTAAAAATCAATGAGTTTTTCAATGATTTCTCTCCCGTATCCGTGGCTACGGAGATGGGGCATGATAGCAAAGAAGCTAATGTAGAAAGCTTTTTGATTTGAAATGGCAAAGGCAAAGCCGACAAACTCCTCTTCGTTATAAAAAGCGAAAAAGTGGGCGTCATCTCTATCCTGGTAACTTAAAAATTCTTCCAAAGAGACGCGTTCTTCTTCAGGGAAGGCTTCCTTGTTTAATTGTTCAACTTTTTCAAGGTCTGGGAATACATCTGTAATTAACTGGCTTGTTAAGCTCATACATACCCTCCTTTTCTGTCACGATTATACCAGATTGTTTGTATCTAGGCAACGCTTTCTTATTCTTCCTCCCTTGTTCCTCTACTAGAAAGCTGATATAATACCCTTATGAAAAAAAAGTCAACGGTAGACCTGATTCATGGTCCTATCCTTCCTTCACTGATTAGTTTTGCATTACCAATTTTACTGTCCAATATCTTTCAGCAACTTTACAATACAGCTGATATTTTGATTGTTGGGCGTTTTTTAGGGCAAGATTCCTTGGCGGCAGTCGGAGCTACGACAGCCATTTTTGATTTGATTATTGGATTTGCCCTCGGAGTCGGGAATGGGATGGGAGTCGTTATTGCCCGTCTTTACGGTGCTCGCAATTTTGCTAAGATTAAAGAAGCTGTTGCAGCGACTTGGATTTTGGGTGCCATCCTGAGTGGTCTTGTCATGCTGATGGGCTTCTTCGGTCTTTACCCACTCTTACAGTACCTAGAAACACCTGCAGAAATTCTCCCCCAATCCTATGAATATATTTCCATGATTGTTAGCTGTGTGGGAGTTAGTTTTGCTTATAATCTCTTTGCAGGATTACTGCGCTCGATTGGAGATAGCCTTGCGGCTCTTGCTTTTTTAATTTTCTCAGCTATTGTTAATGTGATTCTGGATTTGTATTTTATTACACAATTGCAGTTGGGAGTTCAGTCTGCGGGTCTTGCAACCATTATCTCGCAAGGATTGTCAGCAATCCTCTGTTATTTCTATATTCGCAAGAGTGTTCCAGAGCTTCTTCCAGGTCTCAAACATTTCAAATGGAATAAGGCTCTCTATGTTGACCTTTTGGAGCAAGGGTTAGCTATGGGCTTGATGGGGTCAATCGTTTCTATCGGAAGTGTTATTTTGCAATCCTCTGTCAATAGTTTTGGAGCAGTCATTATCAGTGCTCAAACGGCAGCACGCCGAATCATGGCCTTTGCCTTGCTGCCAATGACGGCTATTTCAGCTTCGATGACGACTTTTATCTCTCAAAACTTTGGGGCAAAACGTCCCGAACGTATCGTCCAAGGCCTCCGTATTGGGAGCTATTTGAGTATGTCTTGGGCAACCTTTGCCTGTGTTTTCCTATTCTTTGCAAGTCCTAGCCTAGTTTCTTTCCTGGCAAGTTCGACAGACGGCTACCTGATTGAAAACGGGACTTTATACCTACGTATCAGTTCCGTATTTTATCCATCTTTAAGTCTTTTATTGATTTATAGAAATAGCTTGCAGGGTCTAGGGCAGAAACTCTTGCCCCTCGTATCTAGTTTTATCGAGTTGTTTGGGAAAATTATTTTCGTGGCTTGGATTATTCCTTGGTCAGGTTATACTGGAGTTATCCTATGTGAACCGCTACTCTGGCTTGTGATGACTGCCCAGCTTTTTATTTTGCTTTCCCAGCACCCTTGGATAAAAGAAGGCAAGAAAATATTGGCTGTTAGCGGGCAATCCTAGCTTAATTTGCAAAAGAAAAATCCATTTCCTCTAGTGAAAATCGGATAGACTTGTGTTATAATAAGAAAGATTAAAATGTGAAAAAAGGAGATTCCTAATGGGACGTAAATGGGCCAATATCGTAGCCAAGAAAACGGCTAAAGATGGAGCTAACTCTAAAGTATATGCAAAATTTGGTGTAGAAATCTATGTAGCAGCTAAAAAAGGTGAACCAGATCCAGAACTAAACACTGCTTTGAAATTCGTTATCGACCGTGCTAAACAAGCGCAAGTGCCAAAACACGTTATTGATAAGGCTATCGATAAAGCAAAAGGAAATACAGACGAAACCTTTACAGAAGGACGTTACGAAGGCTTTGGACCAAATGGTTCAATGTTGATCGTTGATACCTTGACTTCAAACGTTAACCGTACAGCTGCCAATGTCCGTGCTGCCTTTGGTAAAAACGGTGGAAACATGGGAGCTTCAGGTTCAGTATCTTACCTCTTTGACAACAAGGGTGTCATCGTATTTGCTGGTGACGACGCTGATGCTATCTTTGAACTCTTGCTTGAAGCAGATGTCGATGTAGACGATGTAGAAGCAGAAGAAGGAACAATCACTGTTTACACAGCTCCAACTGACCTTCACAAGGCTATCGTTGCTTTGCGTGAATCTGGTATTGAAGAATTCCAAGTAACTGAATTGGAAATGATTCCTCAATCAGAAGTTGAGTTGTCAGGTGAAGATTTGGAAACATTTGAAAAACTTTACAGCGTTCTTGAAGACGACGAAGACGTACAAAAAATCTACACAAACGTAGATGGATTCTAATAAAAAAGCGAGCAGCATTAAGTCTGTTCGCTTTTTAGTTATCTTAGACTCTTACTCCATCATCAGTTTGCTCTGTTCTGTCTAATCCTAGGGCAAATTTACGGATGAGAAGAAACTGACCGTTTTCCTGTTTTACGAAAGTCAGTACCACTGTCTTAGTATTAGAACCGAGTGAGACATAGGAGATTTTTTTAATCTCATAGTCGCCTGAAGTTGACTCAATTTCAGAATCTGGGTGTCCATGCTTGCTGATAATATCTTTGTAGTTGGAGCCACCTTTTCCTCTGTTTGCAGTATCACCTTCTATCAAAGCATCGAATTGTTCCTTGGTCCAAGTGAAGGAATCGGTATCTTCCGTATCCTCTTGATCATTATCCTCATCTGGTCTATAATCTGGTAAGTTTCCAAATTCCTCATCCTCTGTTAAAGAGGTTAGACTTCTGTATGGGTGACGAAAATTTCTAGCCAAGTCGGTAAAAACACCAGAAGTGAGTACTTGCGTTGTCAAAACAAGGAAAATGGATCCAATGCCTAGGGCGGTTCCAATAATCGCCAGTATTTTACGGTTTTGGAGATTGAGGATGATACCAAAAACACCTAGACCTATTGCAATAATAGCAAAGAAAAAAGATAGTACGCTGATAATTGGCAACCAGGATCCGAGAAGTGCAAGGGTTCCCAAGATGATAGCAATGATTCCTAAGATTTTCTCTTCTTTTTGTTTCATTTGTGCGTTTCTCATTTCTAGTCAGGCTTGAATCTTATCCGTGTAAGATAGTGTTTATTATAGATAAAATAAGCCCTAATGTCAATTTTAAATAAAATAGTTCTCGTAGAAACTTTTTTCTTGACATCTTATTTGAAAATGATAAAATAGTTCTCATGAAAACCAATTGGTTCTCGTGAGAACTATTTTGTTTAGAAGGGGGAAATCATGGATAAACCGATGTTGGTCTTTAAAAGTTTTGGTCATCAGATTCACCTCATGGTGCAAAAGGAAGCCAAGCGTTGTGGTATCGAATTTATGGGTGGACCACAAGGTCAGGTTCTCCGTTTTTTAGATCGTCGTGAGCAGGATCAAGAATTGACGCTTATCAAGGATATTGAACAAGAACTCAATGTCACCAAGTCAGTTGCCAGCAATTTAGTGAAGCGCATGGTGCAAAATGGTTTGGTGGAGTTGGAGGCGAGTCCAAGTGATAAACGAGCAAAATTTGTTCATTTGACTGAAAAATCTCGCTCTC
>CAUUTJ010000049.1:0-10423 GCA_963548045.1 uncultured Streptococcus sp. | reverse complement strand
CTGTGATCATGCCTAATATTACTTAGTAACACTCACTCTTATTAACTTGTGACTTCAGTATATCACAAGATTTTTATTTTGTAAACCTTTTCATCTAACTTTTTTAAATTTAGTAGATTTAAAAGACAAACATAGAGAGTTTATACGCGTTCAGTCCATGAAGTTGCTGTTTTTTGAAGTACTTTATTAAGTTCATCGATGTTTTCAAAACCAGTTGTACGAAGCCATTCGCGAGCCGCTGCTTCACCATCTTTGATGTAAGCTTCAACTGATCCAGCCCATGTTGCACGTCCACAAAGAACACCATTGAAGTTTGCACCTGATTCATGGGCAAATACAAGTGTTTCTTGGAAAAGTTTTGCTGATACACCTGCACTTAAGTAGATGTAAGGAAGATTTGTTGCTTCGTCTTGTGCTTTGAAAAATGCTGCTGCTTCTTCACGAGTGTGAACAACTTCGCCTTCAGCGAAACCTTCAACGTATTTAACGTTAACTGGAACTTCCACTTTCAAAACATCAATGTTAAAGCGTGGGTCTGAGAAGACTTTCATAGCACCAATAACTTTGTGTGGTTTTACTTTAGCGTATTCAGCAGATCCTGCATCAGCAATTTTTTCATCGTAAGCAAGGATTTCAAGGAAGAATGGAATATCTTCAGCCACACACTCAGAACCAATACGTTCAATGTAGGCTTGTTTTTGTTGGTTGAGTTCGTCAGAGCTATCTACGTCATAGTAAAGCAAGAACTTAACGGCATCTGCACCTTGTTCTTTGATACGTTTTGCAGACCAAACATCCAAGCAGTCTGGCAAGCGTTTTGTGCTTGTTGTGTCGTACCCTGTTTTTTCATAAGCAAGGAGAAGACCTGCATTTGGATCAAGAGCTTTTGTAGCTGGAAGTCCGTACTCAGGGTCAAGAAGCATTGATGAAGCATATTTAGTCAATTCATCTGCTACCAAAACTTTGAGTTCTTCCATTTGAGCTACTGTAGGCTCTTCAGTTTGGTATTGAGCCATCAAACGTTTCAAAGCACCACGTTGGTCAAATGCAAGAGCTGAAATGATTCCATTTTCATCTGAGAGTTTTTTCAAACAAGCACGTTTATTTTCTGTTAAAGTCATTTTATACCTCTTTCACAATTAATTGGTCAAATAAATTTTGATAGTTAGCCATATTGACATGACCAGTCATTTTTTCTTGAGCATTTAGCATACCAAGGACATTCGCCTTAGTCAACAATTCTTGATCAGATTCTTTATGGAAAAGACCTGATGCAATACCTGCTACAGTAGAATCACCAGAACCAACTGGATTTACTACTTGAATTTTTGGAATATCTACTTTATAGAAAGTATCCCCGTGTTTTGCAAAGGCACCGTTAGCACCTAGAGAAACGATAATCCACTCAATTCCATCAAATAAAGGTTCTTGTAGAACTTCTTTTAGTTCATCCAGATCTTTAGAAATTTCTCTACCTAATAGTTGAGACAATTCTTCATTATTTGGTTTGATAACCGTTGGTTTGTGTGGTGATTCAAGAACAGCCTGAAGAGCAGCTCCTGAACAGTCCAAGACAACTGGTTTTCCGGCTTGGTTAGTAAGTTCCACTAAACTAGCATAATAATCAACTGGGAGTCCAGCTGGTAGACTACCTGAAATAGCTACTACTTCTACAGTATTAAGAAGTTCTTTGAAGTAAGCCAAGAAATCTTGTCCTTCTTTTTCTTGAACCTCAGGACCTTTTTCAAGAATTTCAGTTTGATTATCACCATGAAGAATAGCGATACAGTTACGTGTTTCACCTTGGATATAGAAGAAACGCTTGGTGACTTTATCGTCAATATTTTCAACTAGGAAATCACCCAGTTTACCACCAACTAGACCAGTTGCGACTACAGAATCGCCAAATTCTGATAGGACGCGTGTAACATTAAGACCTTTACCACCAGCTGTTTTCGTAACATCAACAACACGGTTGACAGTGTCAATTTTTAATTCATCCAAAGGATAAGAAATATCAATGGATGGATTCATTGTGACTGTTAAAATCATAAGTCACCTCTTAGTCGTGGTATTCACCACGATCCCATTTTTCAAGGAACTCTGTAAAGAAGTTGGCATCAGTTTGATGATCGTTATGAGTTTCAACGTGTTGGATTTTAGCGATCAATTTTTTGTTTTCTTCAGATGGTTTGTATTCAGCATTGATGAATGCTTCAATGATATCACACATGAGCAATTCACCAGTGATTTTACCACCAAATCCGATAACGTTGGCATTCAATTGTTCTTTTGCATAAAGAGCTGTTGTCATATCGCGAACCAAGGCAGAGCGAACACCTGGAACTTTGTTAACAGCGTTATTGATACCTACACCAGTACCACAGATACATACACCAAGATCAGCTTGGCCACTAACTACTGCTTCACCAACTTTTTTACCAAAGATTGGGTAGTGTGTGCGAGCGTGGTCATAAGTACCAAAGTCGATGACTTCATGTCCTTTTGATTTCAAAAATTCTGAAACCGCCATTTTTTCATTTGTTACGATGTGGTCACATCCGATTGCAATTCTCATTTTTATCTTACCTTTCTTTCGTTATAAAAATTAGCACATTTTGTTCAACATGTCGACACGGATTTGGTGACGACCACCGTCGTACTTACCATTTACAAAGCCTTTAGCAATGTTTTTAGCCAATTCATCACCAACGAGTTGGGCACCCATAGTAATCATACGTGAGTTGTTGTGGCCACGAGTCATATAAGCTGAACGTTCGTCAGATACTTCTGCAGCAACCATTCCTTTGATTTTAGTAGCAACCATGAATGGACCAGCACCATAAGCATCAATGACAATACCAAGGTTTTGTTCCTCTTTTTTAACTTCTTCAGCAACTGCAAGAGTTACGTCAACGAAGTCTTGACCTTCTGCTGTAACATCCACTACGTGGAAGTTTTCTTTTTCCAAGAAGTCTTTTACAACTTCTTTCAATCTTAAACCTGCAGCATCTGCACCAATAACAATAGCCATATTGTATACTCCTTTTTTTAATAGACCAGTAAACTTTTGAATTCAGATAACATCATCCTCAAATATCTACCAGTAGTTTTATTGACAATATTTTGTGTTAAGGATGAACAATCATTTTCATTCTTAACAAGTTTTCATTAGAGAAAAACTGAAACAACATTTTGTTTAAACAAACACAATTTGTTCTTTATAAACATAATATACTACTATTCACTTAAAAAGTCAACAATTTATGTTTGTTTTTGTTTATTTTTAAAGAATTTCGATATCGAATCCAATGTGTTCAACTTGACCTGGTTTTAAAATTCGAACATCTTTCTTTTCTTCAAGTCGATCGCCTTCTTCAAGCGAAGTAGACAAGCCAGACCATGGTTCTAGAGCAATGAAGGGACCTTTGTTTAGAGTTGACCATACGATTAAATTTGAAAAATCTTTAAAGTCTAGTCTCAAACCTTTATCATGTTTTCTCGAACGTAAGCATACTGAGCGTGAATTTAAGTCATCTAATGTTACAGCATCGTAGTTAAACAGATTATAATTCAAGTCTAACTCTTTTTGATTGTCTAACCAAGAACTTCTATCTTTGAAATCTAACATTCCTGTTTCTGGGAATGGTTTCGGAACTGAGCATGTTTCAGGCTCTTCAAATTCAAGATAGTAATCTTCATAAACTTCATCAGCTAAGAGTGGACAATTAAATCCAGGATGCCCTCCAATAAAGTACGGCATACTCTTATCAGATTCTTTATTGTATATCTTATACTGGGTACGTATCGTTTTACCAGTCACGATATAAGTAATTTCTAGTCGGAAATGATAAGGATAATTCTCATACATTTCCTCAGTATCTTCAATAGCAAATGAAACAGAATTATCTGTTTGCTCAACTAAATCAAATTCTTTTTTTCGAACCAAACCATGACGTGAAATTATACCTTTTTTAATTGAACCGTCTTCATATTCATAAACGACGGTATCATTTCTAACTGATCCGCAAATTGGGAATAAAACAGGTGCTTGTCCACTCCAATAAGTTGGATCTCCTTGCCACAGATACTCTACGCCATCTTTATCCTTAATTGAAGATAAAGCACCTCCAAAAGTTTGAAACTGTACTTGCAATTGATCTGATTTTAATTCAATCACAGTTGTTACCTCCATTTTTTCAAAAAAACTAGGCTGACTGCTCCACGCTGGAAACTGACAACCTAGTTTTTACAATTTACAATTTTAGGAGCAAATTATTTTTCATTTGCTGCATATTCTTCGTTACGTTTGATCATTTGTTTTCTGTACCATGCAAAGATACCAACGTAGAATACAAGGAATACTAATGCGCCAAGGATTGCTTTGATATCACCAGTTGTAGCGTTACCAATTGCCCAACCAAATAGTTTTTCGATTGGTCCTTCAAGAGTTGAGTGAGTAATCAATTGTGATTGGTTCACACCTTCTGGGAAGGCACCTACACCTTTAGCAAGTTCTGTTGCGAATGGTGCAATAAGTGTACCTGAAAGAAGGAAGAGTGGCAACAAGAGTGTTCCGAAGATAATCATACGGAGCAATTTACCACGAGTAACTACCAAGAGAGCTGGAGTCACACCCATTGCGATGATACCAGCAAGTGGCAAGATACCATTTCCGACATTTGAAAGAAGCACTGCTTCAACCAACATGATTGGTGCAAGTACGTTGGCACAAGCCCAGATTTCAGCACGACCAGCGATAAATGGCCAGTCCAAACCGATGTTGAATTTACGTCCTTGAAGACGTTTAGTAGCAACGTTTGTAATACCTTGTGAAAGTGGTTCTACGGCTGCGATGAACCATGAACCGATAAGTGAGAACAGCTCCAAGCAGACACCGGCAGTCAAACCAAGTGACAACCAACCTTTAATAACAAGTTCCCATGAAGATGCATCTTCTACTCCAGCAACTGGATGTGGAGTTCCCATCAAACCGATAACGATACCAAGGATGAAACCGATGAAGAATTTAGATCCCCAGAAACCGATTCGTTTGTTCAATTTCGCAGCGTCAAAGTCATATTTATCAAGACCTGGGAAGAGTTTATCAAAAATCTTATCCAAAACCATGATAACTGGGTTCATCATGTAGTTCATGTGAGTTGAAGTCATTGGTGATGAACTTGGTGCGTTAAGTAGGTCATCAAATGTAGGTTTCATCAAGTCAGAGTTAATGATTTTAAGAACCCCAACAAGAACAACTGCTGCAGTCGCGATAAAGAGTGAAACTCCTTGGCTAACTCCATTGTTGTCAGCGTACCATTTGATCAAAAGACCTGTGATAGACAAGTGCCAGATATCGAAGATATCAACGTCAAGTGTATCAGTTTTCTTCATTGCAAGCATCACAACGTTGACAATCAACATGATGAGCAAGAAGTAAAGTGTCCAGGCAGAACCCCAAGTGATTGTAGCAAGTGGTGCCCAACCAACGTCGGTGATGTTCAATTGAATACCAGTATTTTCAACGAATTTTGCAAGAGAAGCTGAGAAAGCTCCGTTAAGCATTCCGATGATAGCACCGATACCAGTAAGTGCGATGGCAAGTTTGATACCACCTTCAAGCGCTTTGGAGAATTTCACTCCAAAGAGTAAAGCCAAGAGTGTCAACACGATCAGCATGATGACTGGTGCACCCATTTCCAAAATAGGTTTAAAGACCTCATTGGCTATGTTAATAATGACGTCCATAATTTTTCCTCCCTTTATTTTTATGGAAACTTACAAAATAATAATTAACTTAATCCGTGTTCTTTAATTGCTGCTTCAATATTGTCATAAACTGGAGCGCTCATAGCTGGAATACGGAACAAAATAGGTCCAGCTTCAACAACTGGAATACCAGGGTCAAAACCTAAGTCTGTTGCAGCGATTGGCGTGAAGATATCATAACCTTTAATCAAGTCTTCATTGACATCTTTGACCATAACTGCGTCACACTGTACATCGTATCCGCGATTTGAAAGCTCTTCTTCTAGAGCACTTTTAATTTGGTGGCTTGAGTTAACACCCGCACCACAAGCAGCAAGAATTTTAATCATTTGGATTTCCTCCGTTTTTTAGTTTCTATTTATTTTAAAATTTAAGCAGTTGCTTCTGAGATATACTGGTACAGAGCTTCTGGTTCTGTAATCTTAGAAAGTGCCTCTAGATGACCGTTACCTGTAAAGAAGTCCATTAATTGAGCAAGAATGTTTGTTTGACTTGAACTTGAATTATTGATAATAAAGAAAAGTAATGATACTTCTACTTCCTTGTCAGGTGCAATCATATTGTGGAATGTTACTGGTTTTGGTAAGCGAACCACAACAACATTTTCAGTTAAATTATGAATCGTATCTGTGTGAGGGATTGCTACATTTGGCAAGTCCTTCCCTAGAAATTCCATATCTAAACCGGTTGGGAACATTTTTTCACGTTCAATCAAAGCCGATCGATAGGTATCCGTAACAACTTTCTTTTCTTCCAATAGGGTTGCAACTTGATCAAATAGTTGCTCTTGATTATCTGCTTCTAGACAAAAAACTAGGTCTTTGCTGAAGAAATGATCTAATCCCATGATCTTCTCCCTTCATATTTAACTTTTATGATACAAGTATAACACTATATGAAACCGTTGTCAATATTTTTTGTTGTATTTTGTTTGATTTTTATTTTTTTTGTTTGATTGTAAACAATTTTAATTCATACATATTTTTTAAAGGTTAAAAAGATATAAAAAAACAGGATAATATCCTGTTTTAGTTTTAATTCTTTTTCACTGTCCAGCTTTCTTCTACCATTGGAGTAATTTCGTTTACGATTTCTAAATTACCTTCAAGAGTAACTAATCTAATCATATTATCATCCGACTTAAATAACCAAATAACTACTTTTTTACTATTATTATTATAATCTGCATAAATTTTGACGGCATCATAGCCCCCAATATTTCCCTTATCAGTTCTAACATTTGTAAATCTAGGATTTTCTTTTATTTTTTGTTCAAAATTGGTCTGCATATCAGTGAAATCTTTTCCGTCTGCATTTATACTTTTAACTGAAATGGCATTCTTGTCACTACCATCACTGTACATAAAATCAACATTATTCCCACCAGCATTACTTTGAACCCAAGATTTAGGTACTTTCAAGTATCCATAATCATCTGATCCAATCCATTGTGTATCTTTAGTGGGAACGGTTGTTGTAGCTTCAGCTGTTTCCTGACTAGTAGTTTCCTGAACAATTGTGGTAGTTTCAGCTGTTACATCTTTTTTACCAGTATTTTTATTACAAGCAGCAAGAGTGATACCACAAAGCAAAAGTGTAGATAAAGTTATCAATTTTTTCATGATAATTCTCCTTTCACTACTATTCTAAAGTAAGAAGAACAAAGTGTCAAATATATACTGTAAACTGGCAGTATTATTGAAAATACAATAAATCTACTACTATATTTACAAAAACTCATTCTTTTAATTTTCATTGCAGAAAGCTCTAATCAGGAAATCTATTTGAAGTCCTAAATAAAACTGGATAAAATAAAAAAGCAGGAAAAATCCTGCCTTTTAAACCTTTTTATTAGTCCAACTTTCTTCTATCAGCGGAAGCATATCTTTCAATACTTCAGGTGTTCCTTCTAGAGAAACATATCTAAACTTACCATCATCTGATTTAAAGATATAGATAACTAGATATTTTCCGTTTTTAGCAATACAGTTTACCACATAGGCATCATAACCACCAATTTTTGACTTAGATCCCCATACTTTAGAGAAATCCTTGCTTTGTTTTTTGGTTTGATAGACACTAGTAGAAACTTGAACGGGATCAAGAGCAGCATATTCACTTTCACTAACACCTAAATGCTCTGGTTTAAAGGTATTTAAAGTTACAATATTGACATCTGTTCCATCACAGTACTGAATATCATCACCACCCTCAACTTCTGTAAAATGAATCCATGATTTTGGAACCTTTACGTAGCCATAAGCATCTGAACCAATTACCTGAGTATCTTTAATCGTTGATTCGGCCACAGTTGTTGTTTCTTGTGCTGAGGTAGTTTCCTGAATTGTTGTTGTATCTGAAGTTGCTTCTTTCTTAGTTTTTGAAGTATTACAAGCAGCAAGAGTTAAGCAACACACTAAAAGCGTAGATAAGCTGATGATTTTTTTCATAATCTTTCTCCTTTCATCCCTATTTTAATGTATGTAAATAAAAGTGTCAAAAGATAACTGTAATTCATTCTAAATAATAATATAAATTAATTATTCTTCATCCATGCTTAAGACGCTAAGGAAGGCTTCTTGTGGGACTTCTACTGATCCGATAGCTTTCATGCGTTTCTTACCAGCTTTTTGTTTTTCAAGAAGTTTACGTTTACGTGAAACATCTCCTCCATAGCACTTAGCAAGTACGTTCTTACGAAGAGCCTTTATATCAGTACGAGCCACAATCTTGTGTCCGATTGCAGCTTGAATGGGCACTTCAAATTGTTGACGAGGAATGATTTTCTTAAGTTTATCTACGATAAGTTTCCCACGTTCATAAGCAAAATCTTTGTGAACGATAAAGCTAAGAGCATCCACTTTATCACCATTAAGAAGGATATCCATCTTAACCAACTTAGATGGTCTATACTCTGACAATTCATAATCAAAGCTTGCATACCCACGTGTCGAAGACTTGAGCTTATCAAAGAAGTCAAAGACAATCTCAGCAAGGGGAATTTGATAGATGACATTCACACGATTGTCATCAATATAATCCATCGTCACAAAATCACCACGTTTGCGCTGAGCCAGTTCCATCACTGCTCCAACGAATTCTTGTGGTACCATGATTTGTGCCTTTACATATGGTTCTTCAATGGTCGCAATCTTTGTAGGATCAGGAAACTCAGACGGATTCGATACATCCATAGATTCACCATCTGTCTGATTGACCTTGTAGATAACGGATGGTGCAGTCATGATCAGATCAATATTAAACTCGCGCTCCAAACGTTCCTGAATAACATCCATATGAAGTAATCCAAGGAAACCACAACGGAAACCAAAACCAAGAGCTTGCGATGTTTCGGGTTCAAACTGAAGACTAGCATCGTTCAACTGCAATTTTTCAAGAGCTTCACGAAGGTCATTGTATTTATTTGACTCGATTGGATAGAGACCTGCGAAGACCATCGGATTCATCTGCTTGTATCCAGATAGTGGCTCTGATGCAGGGTTTGTCGCCAAGGTTACTGTATCACCGACACGAGTATCCTGAACAGTCTTAATAGACGCTGCAATATAACCAACATCACCTGTTGCTAGAAAATCACGTCCCACTGCTTTAGGTGTGAATATTCCCACTTCGGTAACATCAAAGGTTTTACCATTGCTCATGAGCTGAATCTTATCACCAGGTTTAACGACTCCGTCCATAACACGGACTTGAAGAATAACACCGCGATAAGCATCGTACACAGAGTCAAAAATCAAGGCCTTCAGTGGTGCTGTAACATCACCTGTTGGAGCAGGAACTTTCTCTACGATTTGCTCGAGAATTTCTTCGATACCAATACCAGCTTTGGCTGATGCCAATACTGCTTCACTAGCGTCTAGACCAATGACATCTTCGATTTCTGTTCGCACGCGCTCTGGATCTGCTGCAGGCAAATCAATCTTATTGATAACTGGAAGAATTTCCAAATCATTATCCAAAGCAAGATAGACATTTGCAAGAGTTTGAGCCTCAATACCTTGTGCAGCATCAACGACCAAAATAGCACCTTCACAGGCAGCTAGAGAACGTGACACCTCATAAGTAAAGTCTACGTGTCCTGGTGTATCAATCAAGTGGAAAATATAAGTCTCGCCATCTTTTGCAGTATAATTCAACTCAATAGCATTGAGTTTAATGGTAATCCCACGTTCACGTTCAAGATCCATACTATCTAATAGTTGGGCTTGCATTTCACGGCTAGAAACTGTTTCTGTCTTCTCTAAAATACGGTCTGCTAGCGTTGATTTCCCGTGGTCAATATGGGCAATAATTGAGAAGTTACGAATCTTCTCCTGTCGTTTTTTCAATTCTTCTACGTTCATGATTCTCTTCCTTTCAGGGTATCTATTAATTATAAATTGTTTTTAAAATTTTGACAAGACCATACCCTGCTAGGAGTACTAATCTTCGGCGACAAAGCCATCATTTTCGATGAAATAGCGGTCAGTCAAACCTTGGTCAGTAAAGACAATACCGTGAAGGACACCGCCGTAAACAGCTCCTCCATCCATTCCAATCTTACCGTCTTCTGTAATCCAAAGTTCCGCTGTACCGCGTTCTTGATTCAGTAAACCATAGACTGGTGTATGTCCAAAGACAATCGTTTTAC
>CAUUTJ010000048.1:0-10708 GCA_963548045.1 uncultured Streptococcus sp. | reverse complement strand
GAACCCTTTTTGCTCTTCCATCAGCCATCACTCAAGACTTCAAACAACTCTTTGCGACGATCTTTTCTCTTCCGATTGCTATCTGGACTTCAACACCATCTTTTGCAGATATGGCCATGTTGTCTGAGGATTTCAATGCTGAAAAGATGCCAGGCATCACCCATTTCTACTTTGATGGGGAAGAGTTGACCGTTAAAACCGCTCAGAAATTGCGCGAGCGTTTCCCAAATGCACGCATCATCAATGCCTACGGCCCAACAGAAGCAACTGTAGCTCTTTCGGCTGTAGCCGTAACAGATGAGATGTTAGCTACTTTGAAACGTCTGCCAATTGGTTATACCAAAGAAGATTCTCCAACCTTCATCATTGATGAGGCAGGTAACAAATTGCCGAATGGTGAGCAAGGTGAGATCATCGTATCAGGCCCAGCTGTTTCAAAAGGTTATATGAATAATCCAGAGAAAACAGCAGAAGCCTTCTTCGAATTTGAAGGTCTTCCAGCCTACCATACGGGAGATGTCGGAACCATGACAGATGAAGGCCTCCTACTCTATGGTGGACGGATGGACTTCCAAATCAAGTTTAATGGTTATCGTATTGAGCTAGAGGATGTTTCTCAAAACTTGAACAAATCGAAGTATATCGAATCGGCTGTTGCAGTTCCACGTTATAATAAAGATCATAAGGTGCAAAATCTCTTGGCCTATGTCATCTTAAAAGAAGGTGTCAAAGAACAATTTGAACGCGAAATTGATATCACGAAAGCCATCAAAGAAGACTTGGAGGATATTATGATGTCTTACATGATGCCATCTAAGTTCCTTTATAGACAAGATTTGCCACTAACTCCAAATGGGAAGATTGACATTAAAGGATTGATTAATGAGGTGAATAATAGATGATGGAGCTTCTTAAACAGCTTCCTCATATTGAGCCATATGGGAATCCACAGTACTTTTTGTACGTAATTACGGCTACCTTGCCAATCTTTATCGGACTTTTTTTCAAAAAACGTTTTGCCTGGTATGAAATATTGGTTAGTTTGTTCTTTATCGTTACTATGTTGACGGGGGGCAAGACTAATCAAATAGCTGCCTTAGGAATTTATCTGATATGGCAAATATTACTGGTACTTTTTTACAAGCAGTATCGAAAAGTCCGAGATGGCAAATGGATTTTCTACTTGGTGAGTCTATTATCGTTACTTCCCATCATTTTTGTGAAAGTGCAACCGGCTATTAACGGCACACAGTCTTTATTGGGATTTATTGGTATTTCCTATTTGACTTTTCGTTCGGTTGGAATCATTATTGAACTCAGAGATGGAGTCATTAAGGAATTTAAGTTGTGGGAGTATTTACGTTTTCTCCTCTTTATGCCGACATTTTCAAGTGGTCCCATTGATCGTTTCAAACGTTTTAATGAAAATTATAAGACGATTCCAGAGCGTGATGAGTTGATGGACATGCTAGCCGAGTCTGTCCGATATATCATGTTGGGGTTTCTGTATAAATTTATCCTAGCTCATATTTTAGGTGAAATCTTATTACCTCCGCTAAAGAATCTAGCTTTACAGACAGGTGGTTTCTTTAACTATTATGTAGTGGCAGTCATGTATACATTTGGTTTGGAGCTCTTCTTTGATTTTGCGGGTTATTCCATGTTTGCTTTAGCAATTTCAAATCTGATGGGAATTCGTAGTCCGATCAATTTCAACAAACCTTTCTTGTCGAGAGATTTGAAAGAGTTTTGGAATCGTTGGCACATGAGTTTATCTTTCTGGTTTCGTGACTTTGTCTTTATGCGCATGGTTATGTTGATGACGAGAAAGAAATTGTTTAAGAATCGAAATGTGACTTCAAGTGTCGCCTATATCCTGAATATGCTCCTTATGGGCTTCTGGCATGGGATAACATGGTTTTATATCGCTTACGGACTCTTTCATGGGATAGGCTTAGTGATGAATGATGCCTGGGTCAGAAAGAAAAAAACGCTCAATAAAGAACGTAAGAAAGCAGGACGACCTCCCTTGCTTGAAAATCGTTGGGCTCAGTTGCTTGGCATGGTAGTCACCTTCCATGTCGTAATGGTTTCATTCTTAATCTTTTCTGGATTTTTGAATGATTTATGGTTTAAAAAATAAATGGAATTAAAAAATAGAAGGAATTAAAAAATGGATATCAAATCAGAAGTTATTGAAATTATTGATGAACTATTTATGGAAGATGTTTCTGGCATGATGGATGAAGATCTCTTTGATGCGGGTGTCTTGGATAGCATGGGAACAGTTGAATTGATTGTGGAAATTGAAAATCGCTTTGATATCCGTGTTCCGGTTACAGAATTTGGTCGTGATGATTGGAATACAGCCAATAAAATCGTAGCAGGGATTACGGAATTAAAGAATGCTTAAACGCCTGTGGTTGATTTTTGGACCACTCCTTGTAGCGGGTGTATTGGTTCTACTACTCATCTTTTTCTATCCTAGTAGCAAAAGTCACAATCTTATGGAGGAAAAATACTCTGCAGCCTCAATAAGTGCAGAAAGCTTTAAGGAGAGAAGTCAAAAAGTGAGAGCTCTCACAGACCCTGACATGCGGTTTATCCCTTTCTTTGGATCAAGTGAATGGATTCGTTTTGATAGCATGCATCCAGGAGTATTAGCTGAAAAGTATAATCGCTCCTACCGTCCGTATTTTATGGGACAGGCAGGGGCCGCTTCTCTTAGTCAGTATTTTGGGATGCAACAAATCACACCTGAGCTTAAAAATAAACAAGCTGTATTTGTAATCTCTCCACAGTGGTTTACAAAAGAGGATCATGATCCGACTATTTTTCAAACATATTTTAATAATGATCAGTTGACTGCATTTTTAGAGAATCAATCTGGGGATGCAGCCTCTCAATATGCGGCTAATAGACTCTTAAAGCTAAATCCAAGAGTTCCGATGAAGGGAATTGTTGAGAAACTGGCTAAGAATGAACAGTTGTCAGACTTTGATCAAACGATGGTTAATCTCTCTGCCGAGTTCAATGAAAGACAAGCTGCCCTTTTTGGTCAATTCTCTATTCGAGGCCAATTAAAGTATAAAGATCATATTGAAAAATATTTGAACAGCCTCCCGGATCAATTTTCGTATGAAGAATTGGAAAATATTGCACGTAAGGATGCAGAAGAAAATACGACCAATAATGATTTGGGGATGGATAACCACTTTTACAATACTCAACTAAAGAAAGATTTAAAAAAGTGGGAAGGGTATCAAAAAAATTACAACTTTCTCCAGTCAAGGGAGTACAATGATTTACAGTTAGTGCTCGATCAATTTGCAAAATCTAAGGTCAATGTGCTCTTTGTCTTTCAACCTGTCAATAAAAAATGGATGGATTATACAGGCTTGAGTGAAGAAATGTATCAACACTCTGTCGAAAAAATTCGATACCAATTGGAAAGTCAAGGGTTCACCAACATCGCTGACTTTTCAAAAGATGGTGATGAACCATACTTTGTCAAGGATACGATTCATATCGGTTGGTTAGGTTGGTTGGCGTTTGATAAGGTTGTAAATCCTTTTTTGAGCAATCCAACAACAGCTCCTAATTACCAAATGAATGACCGATTCTTGAGCCAAGATTGGGCGAATTACGATGGGAATATCAATGATTTTCAATAAATAGCAACAGAGCCTGAACCTTAGTTTGGGCTTTTTGTAATCAATGAATTTTGGGTAAAGGTTAGTGTAGTAGTGAAGTTTCCTTTTGAATGAAGGAAGTAAAAGTCTGTAGAGGAAATGAAAACATATCAGATGTTTTCATCTTTTTTTCTTGACTTTTAACTGGGATGTGATATACTTAACTGGTAAATAAACGAAGTAAAAATCTTGTATTTTAAAGTAATTCTGTTCTGAGAAAGGAGCAAATCATGAGACAATTGGCAAAGGATATTGATCAATTTTTAAATGAGATTATTTTAAAAGCTGAAAATCAGCACGAAATTTTGATTGGTCATTGCACGAGTGAAGTTGCTTTGACAAATACCCAGGAGCATATTCTCATGCTCTTGTCAGAGGAATCGTTAACCAATTCTGAGTTGGCACGTCGTCTGAATGTCAGTCAAGCAGCTGTTACCAAGGCTATCAAATCTTTGATTAAAGAGAGTATGCTTGAAACTTCTAAGGATCCCAAGGATGCTCGAGTTATTTTTTATCAATTGACAGACTTGGCTCGACCAATTGCTGAAGAGCACCATCACCATCATGAACATACGCTCTCTATTTATGAGCAGGTCGCGACTCAGTTCACACCAGATGAACAAGAAATCATCCAGCGGTTTTTAACTGCTTTAGTAGGAGAAATCAAGTAATGAGATACATCACAGTAGAGGATTTATCCTTCTATTATGACAAGGAACCTGTGCTTGAACATATCAATTACAGTGTTGATAGTGGGGAGTTTGTCACCCTGACAGGAGAAAATGGAGCGGCGAAGACAACGCTAATCAAGGCTAGTCTGGGAATTTTACAACCGCGAATTGGGAAAGTAACTATTTCAAAGACAAATATTCATGGTAAAAAACTAAGAATTGCCTATCTTCCTCAGCAAATTGCTAGTTTCAATGCAGGCTTTCCAAGTACTGTTTATGAATTTGTCAAATCAGGTCGATATCCTAGAAAGGGTTGGTTCCGTCGTCTTAACGCCCATGATGAAGAACACATCAAGGCTAGTTTAAACTCGGTCGGTATGTGGGAGCATCGGGACAAACGCATTGGTTCCCTTTCTGGTGGTCAGAAGCAAAGGGCAGTTATTGCACGTATGTTTGCTTCTGATCCAGATATCTTTATCTTGGATGAGCCAACGACAGGGATGGATGCGGGAACCAAGGATGAATTTTATGAGCTCATGCACCATAGTGCTCACCATCATGGCAAGGCTGTTTTGATGATTACTCATGATCCTGAAGAGGTCAAGGACTACGCAGACCGTAACATCCACCTTGTTCGAGACCAAGATTCACCATGGCGTTGTTTCAATGTCCATGAAAATGACCAGGAGGTGGAGCATGCTTAATCTATTGTCTTATGATTTTATGCAGCGGGCCTTTTTGGCTGTTATCGCTATGAGCCTCTTTTCACCAGTACTTGGAACCTTCCTCATCTTGCGTCGTCAGAGCCTTATGAGTGATACTCTCAGCCACGTCTCGCTTTCGGGTGTTGCCTTTGGTTTGGTTTTAGGGATTTCTCCTACCATCTCGACGATTGCCATTGTCTTGATAGCAGCTGTTTTCCTTGAATATCTGCGTACAGTCTACAAGAGCTTTATGGAGATTGGGACAGCTATTCTCATGTCTACAGGACTTGCAGTGTCCTTAATTGTTATGAGTAAAGGTAAGAGTTCCAGCTCGATGAGTTTGGACCAATACCTCTTTGGTTCTATCGTGACTATCAGTCAGGAGCAGGTAATAGGTCTCTTTGCCATTGCAGCGGTTGTTTTAATCCTGACCTTTCTCTTTTTAAGACCCATGTACATCTTAACCTTTGATGAGGACACAGCTTTTGTAGATGGCCTTCCAGTGCGTACTATGTCTATCCTCTTTAACATGGTGACTGGTGTGGCTATTGCGCTCATGATTCCAGCTGCAGGAGCACTTTTGGTATCAACTATCATGGTCTTGCCAGCTAGTATCGCTTTACGTTTAGGCAAAAACTTTAGTTCTGTGATGATTCTTGCCAGTGTTATTGGTTTTCTAGGTATGGTGGCAGGGCTTTATATATCTTATTATGCAGAAACACCACCTAGTGCAAGTATTACCCTGATCTTTGTAGTTGTCTTCTTGTTAGTCAGCTTACTCAAACGTTTTATCAAATAGGAGAAAAAATGAAAAAATTAAGCCTACTTTTGGCAAGTCTTGTGGCAGTGTTCTTAGTCGCTTGTTCCAGTCAAAAACAAGCAGATGGAAAATTAAATATCGTCACAACTTTCTACCCAGTCTACGAATTTACCAAGCAAGTAGCAGGAGATACAGCCAATGTCGAACTCTTAATCGGGGCAGGGACAGAACCACATGATTATGAACCATCGCCTAAGGCAGTCGCTAAAATTCAAGACGCCGATGCCTTTGTTTATGAGAATGAGAACATGGAAACATGGGTTCCAAAACTTTTAGATTCACTAGATGAGAAAAAAGTAAAAACAATCAAGGCTACTGGAGATATGTTGCTTCTTCCAGGAAGTGAAGAAGAGGAAGACCATGATCATGGCGAAGAAGGTCATCATCACGAGTATGATCCTCACGTGTGGTTGTCTCCTGCGCGTGCAATTAAGCTTGTAGAGCATATCCGTGACAGTTTATCAGCTGACTATCCAGATAAGAAGGCGACTTTTGAGCAAAATGCAGCTGCCTATATCGAGAAATTACAAGCTCTGGACAAGGCCTATACTGAAGGTCTTTCTAGTGCTAAACAAAAGAGTTTTGTGACTCAGCACGCTGCCTTTCGTTATCTAGCCTTGGACTACGGACTTAATCAAGTCTCTATCTCAGGTCTGTCACCAGATGCGGAACCGTCAGCAAGTCGCTTGGCAGAATTGACCGAATATATCAAGAAAAACAAGATTTCTTATATCTACTTTGAAGAAAATGCCTCCCAAGCTCTAGCCAATACTCTTTCAAAAGAAACAGGAGTTAAGTTAGACGTTCTGAATCCTCTGGAAAGCTTGACTGAAGAGGACATGAAGGCCGGTGAGAACTATATCTCTGTCATGGAGAAAAATCTAAAAGCCCTCAAGCAAACAACTGACCAGGCAGGGGCAGAAATTGAACCAGAAAAAGCAGAGGAAACTAAAACCGTTCAAAATGGTTACTTTGAGGATGCAGATGTCAAGGATCGTACCTTGAGTGATTATGCTGGCAACTGGCAGTCTGTTTATCCTTTCCTTGAAAATGGTACTCTAGACCAAGTCTTTGACTACAAGGCTAAATTGACTGGCAAAATGACCAAGGATGAATACAAAGCCTACTATCAAAAAGGCTATCAAACTGATGTATCTAAGATTAATATCACGGATAACACTATGGAATTCATCCAAGGTGACCAAAGTAAGAAATATACATACAAGTATGTCGGCAAGAAAATCTTGACCTATAAGAAAGGGAATCGAGGAGTTCGTTATCTCTTTGAAGCGACAGATGCGGACGCTGGACAATTTAAGTATGTTCAATTCAGCGACCACAATATCGCACCAGTTAAGACTGGTCACTTCCATATCTTCTTTGGAGGAACTAGCCAGGAAGCCCTCTTTGACGAAATGGACAACTGGCCAACCTATTATCCAGAGAATTTATCTGGTCAAGAAATCGCCCAAGAAATGTTGGCTCATTAAATCGAAACAATCCTTCCTACATGGGAGGATTGTTTGTTTTTCCATCCCTAAGCATCTGAATTGACATTAGTTGATAAGGGAGTATAATAGATGTAACTAAAAAAGTTACAACAAAGAAGTTTTTCTATGGTTTATGAATATAATAGTCGCATTCATTTGGCAGAGGTGGCTTTAAATGTTAGAGATTTAGGAAGCCAGACGGCTTTTTATCACCAATTACTAGGTTTGGAGATTTTGAATCAATCGGAGAAAGAAGTTCTTTTAGGTGCTGGAGGAAAACCGTTAGTAAAACTGATCCAAATAGAGGATGCCAGCAATCCTAAGCAGAGCTACGGACTTTATCATATGGCCTTGCTCTTACCGAGCCGAGAAGACTTGGCTAATGTTTTTAAACATTTGCTCGATTTTAAAATACCGTTAGTTGGTGGAGCGGACCATGGTTATAGCGAGGCTATCTATTTGGAAGATATAGAGGGTAATGGTATTGAACTCTACAGAGACAAACCTGTAACAGTCTGGGATATTCGTGAGGATGGCCGTATTATTGGTATGACAGAAGAACTGTATGCCCAAGATATCTATGAACTGGGACAAGAACTAGATCCCTTTGTGATTGCAAGTGGTACTCGAATGGGGCATGTTCATCTATCCGTTAAAAATAGTCGAGAAGCGTCTGCCTTTTACCAAGATTCTCTAGGTCTTAAGGATAAATTCACGATTCCACACGCCAGTTGGATTGCATCGGGGAATTACCATCATCATCTAGCAGTTAATGAATGGGGAGGTAAAAACTTAGCTTTACGTGAAAATGGGATGGCAGGTCTAGCCTACTATGTGGTTGAAGTTGAGAACAAAGAGGAGTTGTTGAAGGTTTTTGCTCAATCTCAAGGTAATGAGGAGATAATTCAGTGGCTTTCTTCTGCAGAATTTAGTATAACTGATAGCGATGGCATTGTGACGCGAGTTAGAGTGGGAAATTAGAAAAGAGCGGTTCGGTCTACTTTAGAAGTAGTTTGAACTGCTCTCTTTTTTATTCAGGTTTTTCGAGAATGAAAAGTTCTTTTGTTGCGTACTTACTTTCTTTATATCCTAGTGTTTCATAACTAGTAATTAAAGGATCATAGACATCGTTCTTTCCTTTTTGTTCACGTGGAATTACGACATAATCAATTGATGGGTCAGCTTTTCGTTGGTTGTGGTAGAAAATATCGTATAGGGCCTGATGTTTTCTAAGTGCAGGTGTATAGCCTCCTTCTGCAACGATTGAGGCATCTTCTGGTAGAATTTCTAGGCCGTATTTGATTGCTTCAAATTTCTCTTTGTTTTGTTGATAATAGCCAATGTTGAAAGACCAACCTTGAGTAAGGCGATGAAGAATAGTACCAGAAAAAATTATGCCAACAAAAATAAATGAAATCACCATTTTTTCGTTAATGTGTTTGTGCAATTTTAAATCTTCTAAAGCTAGCAAGGCCATTATGAAGAGTAAGGCTCCACTACCATAACTATATTGAAAGCCGATGTCGTATTGATAAGGCCAATCCGGCAATAAATTAATAACTACTAAAGGTAGAGCTAAAAAATAAGTTGACCAGTTGCGTTGCAATAGTGGTAGAAAACACATAGGAGCTAACATCAGGAATAAATAACCTAGTTTTTTAGCCATGAATAAATGGCTGATGGCGAAACTTGGGTGAAGAACTAAATTTTTAAATACGGCTAAAATACCATTTTCATCTTTTAGTAAGAATGCATCGAATCGTGAGACCATTCCGCCTTCTCCGAATGTGTTCAGGATTAACAATGCTAGAGTGAAGTATAGAAGTGGCAGAAGAAATTCAGTTAGGATCAGCCATTGTTTGGTTTTGCTCGTCAGATTGAAACGTTTTTGTGATAAGAAATACATACCAATGCTAATAACATAGATAAAAGCATCTTCTTTGACCAAAAGTAGTAGGATAGTGGATATTAGAATACCCCACTTCTTCTCATTTACTATGAAATAGAATACCCAAAATATCAAAGGAACCAAGAAACAATTTTCATGCAGGTGATAACCTCCTGCAGTAGTTAATACAGGTAAAAGTACGAACCAAAGAATTGTCAAAATGTTTGCCAATTTCGATAGATTCAATTTGGAGAGAAGCAATTTTAAAGGAATAACTGCAGAGAATACAACCCAAATTTGTAGTACCTCTAAAGTTTCAACATGTGGGAAAAGCTTGTAGAAAGGTAACATCAGATAGAAAATGGGTGAGATGTGAACTGCAAAGTGCGATAATACTCGATCGCGCTCTAGTGTTGTGATAGCGCTCAAGTCGGTGCTCATGCGATGAAACATCTGTGAGAATAGACCAATATCAAAGGTAGAACCATCAAAGGTTTTTACTTTATAGATAAAAACAATCGAGAGATAGACAACATAGAGAGTAACGATAGAAAATACACCATAGGTTAGTAATTTTTTGTAGCGCTCTAAGTATTGCTTAAGCGGGGAGTTGTGAATTAAAAGAAGGGTGGTTCCTGAAAGCAAACCAGCAAAGATTACAGGCCAAATAATAATGTTAAATCGAGTGTCTGCCAAATTGAAAGCATGAAACTCAAGTGCAGTATCTTGGAAGTTTGAATTAAGCAATGTCAATAGACGAGGTGTTGTAAATAAAATAACTAGTAGGTTCAGAAATGAAAATTTTTCTTTTCTGAGAAAACTGCCAATATATAGTACTAATGTCAGCAATAGCAAACCTAGGGATAAGAAAAAGGACATGCTCTTATAGATAGAAATAAATAATACAATGTTTAATAATAAAGTATTGATTTTGGAAATACTTAATGCAGGAATTTTTTTATCAAAAAGAATCAAAGCGGACCCAACTATAAAAAAAGTCCCTATTATTAAAGCTGACACGGGAGCTAAGGCGAGAAATACATCGTGTGGTGTTGAAGTTAACAATTCGATCAAAATCATCAGAAGATAGGCCCCGAGTAAACAAGATAAGTAATACATTCGTTGCTCTATCAAGTTTGTTAGAATTCGTTTCATTTCATAAAATCCTCCAGCTATTATTCTATCATAAAAAAGTAATTTCTTTAGCTTGTGACTGATTATTATTTAGTTTTGAGTTGCCTTTAAAAAATATCTCTTACATTTTTTGAAGAATTACTCAACGTATTATCAGTTAGCATTTTTGAAATAAAAAGGAAAGAAAAGATGAAATTATGGAAACTACCCTTTCAGAAAACGACCTACAACTATACCAAAGTAAGAAAAAACCGTCAAAGGACTTGAAAAATTAGAGAAAATCGGGTATAATATGAGTAATCATTTGTC
>CAUUTJ010000047.1:0-11086 GCA_963548045.1 uncultured Streptococcus sp. | reverse complement strand
TAGTAGTTGAAGTCGTAGGAGCTTCGGTTGTAGTAGTTGAAGTCGTAGGAGCTTCGGTTGTAGTAGTTGAAGTCGTAGGAGCTTCGGTTGTAGTAGTTGAAGTCGTAGGAGCTTCGGTTGTAGTAGTTGAAGTCGTAGGAGCTTCGGTTGTAGTAGTTGAAGTCGTAGGAGCTTCGGTTGTAGTAGTTGAAGTCGTAGGAGCTTCGGTTGTAGTAGTTGAAGTCGTAGGAGCTTCGGTTGTAGTAGTTGAAGTCGTAGGAGCTTCGGTTGTAGTAGTTGAAGTCGTAGGAGCTTCAGTTGTAGTTGTTGTAGTCGTTGTAGTTGTTGTAGTTGTTTCTTCTTTCGGATTCACGATTGTTTTTGTAACTGCGTGATCTGTTCCAAAGTCTTCAACGTTAACGACAGTATCAGCGTCTTTAATAACGAATCCTGCAGGAGCTTCTGTTTCTGTCAAGATATATTTATCTTTTAATAATGCATTAACAGTAATATTACCATTTTCATCAGTTTCGTATTCACCGATTACTTGATTGTTCGCTTCACGTACTACTTTAAATTTAGCACCTTTAATTGGTTGGTTAGCGTCATCCACTTTATGAACGTTGATTGTAAATACATAACCAACACCGGCACCACCAGCAATTTGAACTGCAGCAGCATTGGTTACTTCTTTAACAACGACACCTTTACCTTTTAATGTAGCGTCATTCTTTAATAATTCACCATCTACAGGTTCATAATTCAATTGTACTTTATAATCGATACGGTATTGATCTTGATCAGTAATATCACCTAAATCAATAACAAATGATTGTCCATCTTCACTGATTGTTATCTTGTGTTGATCAGTTACGTCGACGCGATTAGAGAATACCCACTCACCAGTTTCGTAAGAAAACTTACCTTTGATAACTTTGATACTATCTTTTACATAGGATGCATTCGTAAATCTCAAGTGATCTTCAATTGTTACACCCTTGATATTTTGTTTGTTACGATTGACAGAAATTGTGTATTGAACTTCTTTATGATTTCCGCTATTAACCCAGCTAGTCTTTGTTAAAAGTCTTGGGTTACCGTCCCCGATACCTTTAAATGTTACTTTACCAGCTACTTTTGTTACTGAGTTCACTGTCACTTCAATTGGAATTTCTCCTTGTTGAGGGTGTTTTTTGAAGTCAATTCGTGCATAGAAGAAGAACGATCCATTTGTATCGGAATGTTTTTCAACATAGTCTGTATACGTTAATGTTAATTTTTTATTTTCAGCATCAACAGTAGCATGAGCGATAATTTCATTTGTGTTAATATCGCGAATTTCAAAGCTATCAGATGTGATGATTAATGCATCTGGTACAGTAACTACTGTTTGATCGCCAGCCTTAACATTTTTACCTGCTAAGTCATACGTTGCATTAATACGGAAAGTAGCCCATTGTGCTAAATCCCAATCTAGATTGCCACCTTCATTGCTTGTAACGTTAACAACCGTGATTGTATCTGCAAATTTACCAGTTACTGAAACTTCTGGAGTTTCAGCAAAAGTTTTATTCAAACTAAAAACAAAAATAGTTGTCAGGACGCAAATCAAAAACGAGAAAATACTAAACTTTTTCTTATTGCTCATTGTGTTATACCTTCTAATAGAATTATTTAAAAATCAAAATAAACGACTTAACGATATAGGTTAATTTTGCAGACAAATCTTAATAAAGCCTCCCCCTAGTCTAATACTAAAACTCCCCTATACTGTGAATTATATCACATTGAAATAAGGACAGCAATGTTAAAGGTATCAAATTAATATTAAAATGTAAATTTTTCGAAAAATTAGAAGCTTTATGTTTTTAATAACATAAAAAGATAGAATAACCGCTTACATCTTTTATTTTACAGGAAAAAAAATAGGAAATTTACCTAAAATCCTAGTCAAAAATTTCAAGGAGATTACAAGATTTAATATATTTTTTTGTAGGATGATTTTATAAATTTTTTTCAATTTTCACAGATTATTTCTCGATTTTTAAATTATTAGTCTATTTATAACATCAGTCATTGCATAAGTGTATTTGGTTATTCTTGTTCTTTATGCTATACTTTGAAATGTGTAAATTATCGAAAGAAGGATATAAAACGGATGAGCTACAAATTTTTACTTTTCGACCTTGATCATACCTTGCTTGATTTTGATGTTGCTGAAGATGTAGCATTGACACAACTTCTGAAAGAAGAAGGAGTTGCTGATATTCAGGCGTATAAGGATTATTATATACCTATGAATCAAACCCTCTGGAAGGACTTAGAGCAGAAAATAATTACAAAACATGAATTAGTCAATACTCGTTTCTCTATATTGTTTGAACATTTCGGAATTGAGAAAGATGGTACCTATTTAGCAAATCGCTACCAGTTTTATTTAGCACAACAGGGCCAAATTTTTTCTGGTGCAATAGAACTTTTAGATAATCTGATTGATCGTGGCTATGAACTTTACGCTGCCACAAATGGTATCACTTCAATTCAGACTGGTCGTTTGACACAATCTGGACTAGCTTCTTATTTCAATCAAGTATTTATATCAGAACAGTTGCAAACACAAAAACCTGACGCTCTTTTCTACGAAATAATTGGACAGCAAATACCAGGTTTTTGCAAAGAAAATACCGTGATGATTGGTGATTCACTGACAGCGGATATTCAGGGTGGCAATAACGCTGGTATTGATACTATCTGGTACAATCCGCATTATCTGGAAAATAAAACGCAAGCTAAACCAATCTATGAAGTTCATTCTTATCAAGAGTTACTGGATTGTTTAGATTCGATTTAATGCTTTGTCTAAAAGGTTATTTTATGGAAAATAAAGTGATTAAAGAGATTGATAACTTGCTAAGTATCATCGAACAGTATCAGTTAAAAGATGTACACCCTCAAGTGAATACCTTAAAGGAATTGCAGTACTCCTTAAATCATCATATAAAATTGAATACTCGAGAAAAGATAAACATCCACCATGCGCTTTTTATACCTAGGGGTGGGTTATCCGAACTTTATTATATGGATGCAAATGTAGAACAAATGAAATTTGTTAATGAACAACTTTCGCATGCGATTGATACAATAGGAAAGTTTTTAATTACTGATTGATTGATTTCTTTCTTTCAAAAAACAATGGTTAGCGACGAGAAGGATAATGGCATTAATAACTGTAAAAAGTGGTTTAGATAGCCACTTTTTGCTATAATAGAGGCAGTATAAACGAAGGAGTAGTTAATGATGTCAAGGCCAGAACTTTCTCTTTATGAACCATTGTATACACTAAAGGAAGTTGATCAAAATATTTGGATAGTAGATGGTGATTTGATTCAAATGGATATGAAGATCTTCAAGCTTCCTTTTCAGACACGTATGACGGTGGTTAAGTTAAATGATGGCAAACTTTGGATTCACTCTCCGATTGCGCCAAATGAGGGACTGTTTACTGAACTAGACGCTTTGGGCAAAGTCGCTTACCTGATTTCACCAAATAAGATTCACTACGCCTATATTGCAGATTGGAGAAAAAGATATCCTCATGCGCAAGCATGGTCTAGTCCAGGAGTTGAAGAGAGAGCGAAAAGTCAGAATGTCAAGGTGAAATTTGATGCTCCCTTAACAGATAAGGCTCCTGAATTATGGTCTGATGAGATTGATCAACTTATTTTTAAGGGAAGTTCAGTCATTGAAGAGGTGGTGTTTTTTCATAAATCAACTAAAACACTTATTGTAACAGACCTTATAGAGAATTTTGAACCAGAAAAAATAGCTAGTCCAATCCGCAGAAAATTCTATCGTTTAGCTCGTGTAACAGCCCCTGATGGTCAAACTCCTATCGATTATCGGATGACTTTTTTAGGAAGACAAAGGGAAGCAAAGGTTTCCTTTTCCCGTATGTTAAACTGGAAACCGGATAAAATCATACTCGCACATGGTTTATGCTTTTTTAAAAATGGTACGGATGAATTAAAACGTGCTTTTAGATGGATACTATAAAGGAGATTAAGATGCAACACTCATCTTGGCATGCTTTGATTAAAGAGCAATTACCTGAAGGTTATTTTGGGAAAATCAATCACTTTATGGAGCAGGTTTATGCTCAAGGAACTGTTTATCCGCCCAAAGAAAAGGTTTTTCAGGCTCTTTTGACGACTCCTCTGGAAGAGGTTAAAGTGGTAATTCTAGGCCAAGATCCCTATCATGGACCTGGTCAAGCTCAGGGATTGAGTTTTTCAGTTCCTGATTCGATCCCAGCACCTCCTTCCTTGCAAAATATTCTAAAAGAACTGTCAGACGATATCGGAGTTAAGAAATCGCATGATTTGACAGCTTGGGCTGAGCAGGGAGTCTTACTCCTTAATGCATGTTTAACAGTGCCAGAAGGCCAAGCAAATGGTCATGCTGGTCAGATATGGGAACCTTTTACAGATGCTGTGATTAAGGTCGTCAATAATCTAGATAGACCAGTAGTATTTGTTCTTTGGGGTGCTTATGCACGTAAGAAGAAATCATTGGTGACCAATCCTCAGCATTTAATTATCGAATCAGCTCATCCAAGTCCTCTTTCTGTTTACAGAGGATTTTGGGGTTCCAAGCCTTTTTCTAAGGCTAATGCATTCTTAAAAGAAACAGGACAAGAGCCAATCGATTGGCTTAGATAAGGAGACAATATGCCTCAGTTAGCGACAATTTGCTACATTGATAACGGAAAAGAATTACTAATGCTTCATCGCAATAAAAAACCGAATGATGTTCATGAAGGAAAATGGATCGGTGTAGGTGGAAAGTTAGAACGCGGGGAAACTCCACAAGAATGTGCTGCCCGTGAGATTTTAGAAGAAACAGGGTTGAAAGCCAAGCCGGTTTTAAAGGGTGTTATCACTTTTCCTGAATTCACTCCAGACTTGGACTGGTACACCTATGTATTTAAGGTGACTGAGTTTGAGGGGGAGTTAATTGACTGTAATGAGGGGACGCTAGAATGGGTTCCTTATGATGAAGTTCTGAGCAAGCCGACCTGGGAAGGAGATCATACCTTTGTCGAGTGGCTTTTAGAAGATAAACCATTCTTTTCAGCAAAGTTTGTTTATGATGGTGATAAGTTATTGGATACCCAAGTGGATTTCTATGAATAAAGGAGAAAGCAGATGCTAGTAATCAAAAATGGTCGTGTCATGGATCCCAAGTCTGGTTTGGATCAGGTTTGTGATGTCTTGGTTGAAGACGGTAAAATTCTTAAAATTGCACCACAGATTAGTGAAGAAGGTGCAGAGGTCATTGACGCAACTGGTCTGGTAGTTGCACCTGGATTGGTAGATATCCATGTTCATTTTCGTGAACCAGGTCAAACACATAAAGAAGACATTCATACAGGTGCTTTAGCAGCTGCAACAGGTGGTTTTACAACTGTCGTTATGATGGCTAATACCAATCCAACTATCTCAGATGTTGAGACTTTAGAGGAAGTTCTTCAATCTGCAGCTAAGGAAAAGATTAACGTTAAGTCTGTAGCTACAATTACAAAAAACTTTAATGGTCAAGACTTAACTGATTTTAAAGCCCTTTTAGAAGCAGGGGCAGTTGGTTTTTCTGATGACGGGATTCCTCTTGAAAGTAGTAAAGTTGTCAAGGAAGCCATGGAAGAAGCCAAGAGACTAAATACTTTTATTAGTCTTCATGAAGAAGATCCTGGCTTGAATGGTACGCTTGGTTTTAACGAGAATATTGCTAAAGAGCATTTTCATATTTGCGGTGCAACAGGAGTTGCAGAGTACGCTATGATTGCTCGTGATGTCATGATTGCCTATGCAACCAAGGCTCATGTTCATATTCAGCATTTATCTAAGGAAGAAAGTGTCAAGGTTGTGGAGTTTGCTCAAAATTTGGGAGCCAACGTAACTGCAGAAGTAGCACCACAGCATTTTTCGAAGACTGAATCTCTTCTCTTGACTAAAGGAAGTAACGCAAAGATGAATCCACCTCTACGTCTGGAATCTGACCGACGTGCAGTAATTGAAGGTTTAAAATCTGGAATCATTTCTGTCATTGCTACTGACCACGCGCCTCACCATGCTGACGAAAAAAATGTTGAGGATATTACCAAAGCGCCATCAGGTATGACAGGTTTGGAAACTTCTTTGTCACTAGGTTTAACTTACTTAGTCGAAGCTGGTGAGCTGAGTTTAATGCAATTGCTAGAAAAAATGTCCTATAACCCAGCGAAACTTTATAACTTTGAAGCAGGTTATCTATCAGAAAACGGTCCAGCTGATATTACAATTTTTGATGATAAAGCGGATCGAATCGTGGATAGTCATTTTGCTTCTAAAGCAGCGAATTCACCATTTATCGGTGAATCTTTGAAAGGGCAGGTCAAATACACCATCTGTAATGGACAGATTGTCTATAAGAACTAGGTGAAATCTGCTCTTTCGAATCATTAATTTGAGAGAGACGATATGTACCCAACCCATCATTTTAAAGACAAATTTATCTTATTTCTTAAGATTTTCTTTCCAATTCTAGTTTATCAATTTGCCAATTATTCCGCTTCTTTTGTCGATACGACCATGACTGGCCAGTATGATACCATAGATTTGGCTGGGGTATCAATGGCAACAAGTCTATGGAATCCTTTCTTTACTTTTTTAACTGGGATTGTTTCAGCCTTAGTTCCTATAGTTGGGCATCATTTGGGTCGAGGAAAGAAAAATGAAGTGGCTTCTGATTTTTATCAATTTCTTTATCTTTCACTTGGTTTATCAATTGTTCTATTTGCATTAGTTTTTCTTGCTGCGCCATTAATTCTAAACAATATGGGTTTGGAAACAGCAGTAGCAGATATAGCAATAAGCTATCTATGGTTTTTAGCAATCGGGATTATTCCACTTTTACTTTTTAGTGTAATTCGATCACTGTTGGATGCGCTGGGACTGACCAAACTATCCATGTATTTAATGCTTTTATTGCTACCTCTCAATAGTGGTTTTAACTATTTACTAATCTATGGAGCCTTTGGTTTACCTGAGTTAGGAGGTGCAGGAGCAGGTCTTGGTACATCTTTAGCTTATTGGGCATTACTGGGGATTTCCATACTAGTCCTTCTTAAACAAGAAAAACTGAAAGAACTGCATTTAGAGAAACGATTACCTTTAGACGGCGACAAAATAAAAGAAGCAATTAAATTAGGCTTACCGATAGGTGGAACTGTATTTGCAGAGGTTGCTATTTTTTCAGCAGTTGGTTTGATTATGGCAAAATTTTCATCGTTGATTATCGCTAGCCATCAGTCCGCTATGAACTTTTCGTCACTCATGTATGCTTTTCCGATGAGTATTTCAACAGCAATGGCGATTGTTGTTTCTTACGAAGTTGGAGCAAAAAGACTAGAAGATGCTAAGAAATACATCAAAATTGGGCGTCTATCTGCTATGGCATTCGCCGTTTTGACTCTCTCCTTTTTGTATATTTTCCGAAAAAATGTTGCGAGACTTTACGGTTATGATCCTGAATTCATTCAATTGATAGCTAGTTTTATGACCTATAGCCTATTTTTCCAGTTGGCTGATACATTTGCAGCTCCGTTACAAGGTATTTTACGAGGTTATAAAGATACAGTCATACCTTTCTATCTCGGACTCCTTGGTTACTGGGGGGTAGCTATTCCTCTAGGATGGCTTTTGGACTATTCGACAAATCTAGGCGCTTATTCTTATTGGATAGGTCTCATCGTAAGTTTAATTGTCAGTGGTCTTCTTTATCAGTGGCGTTTACAAGTTATTATGAAAAGATTCAAATAATTTGTTGAAAATATCCTTGAAAATCACTTTGTGAAATAGTCATTTTATGTAAAGAAAAGTCTTGATTTCATTGACTTTTCTTTTTTATATTGTGAAAAATTATCAAGCATAATCTTTGACTCAAATTAACCTATAAGTTAGAATAGAACTATAAGAAATTAAACTTAGAAAGGCAAGATTATGTCAACTTTAGATAAAAATCTTTTGCTTGAGATGTTCCGTAAGATGGAAGAAATTCGTCGTATGGATTTAAAAATTGCTCAATTAGTAAAAAAAGGGAAAGTGCCAGGAATGACGCACTTTTCTGTTGGTGAGGAGGCTGCTAACGTCGGGGCTATGTTAGCTCTTAATGAAGATGACCTTATCACATCAAACCACCGTGGTCACGGTCAAGCCATTGCTAAAGGTATTGACCTCAATGGAATGATGGCTGAAATCCTTGGTAAATATACAGGGACTTGTAAGGGTAAAGGTGGATCAATGCACATCGCCGACCTTGACGCTGGTAATCTTGGTGCCAATGGTATCGTAGGTGGAGGTATGGGGATTGCTGTAGGTGCTGCCCTTACTCAACAAATGAAAAACACTGGTAAAATCGTTGTCTGCTTCTTTGGTGATGGAGCGACGAACGAAGGTGTATTCCACGAAGCTGTTAATATGGCTTCAATTTGGAATCTTCCGGTAATTTTCTACTGTATCAATAACGGTTATGGAATCTCTGCTGATATTAAGAAAATGACTAATGTTCAGCATATTCACGAGCGTAGCGCTGCTTACGGCATTCCTGGTATGTTTATCGAAGATGGTAACAATGTTATCGACGTTTATGAAGGGTTTAAAAAAGCTGTAGAGCATGTTCGCTCTGGTAAAGGTCCGGTCTTGATTGAAAGTGTAACCTACCGTTGGCTTGGTCATTCATCATCAGACCCTGGTAAATATCGTACACGTGAAGAAGTCGATGAGTGGAAGCAAAAAGATCCTATCGAAAACCTCCGCAAGTACCTTGTTGAAAATAAAATTGCTAGTGCAGAAGAACTTGAAGGAATTCAGGCTCAAGTCAAGGAAGCAGTGGAAGCATCTGTTAAGTTTGCAGAAGAAAGTCCATTCCCTCCACTAGAATCAGCTTTTGAAGATATTTACGCAGACTAAGGAGAAGTAGAGAAATATGGAAACAAAATTAATGTCTTTCCGCGATACCATTATCCTTGCAATGTCTGAGGAAATGCGTCGTGATGAAAATGTACTCTTGATGGGTGAAGATGTCGGTGTCTTTGGTGGAGACTTTGGGACATCTGTTGGTATGCTTGAAGAATTTGGACCAGAACGTGTACGTGACTGTCCAATTTCAGAAGCTGCAATTTCTGGTGCTGCTGCTGGTGCTGCTATGACTGGACTTCGTCCAATCGTTGATATGACTTTCATGGACTTTTCAGTTATTGCCATGGATAATATCGTCAACCAAGCAGCTAAAACTCGTTACATGTTTGGTGGAAAAGGTCAAGTCCCAATGACAATCCGCTGTGCGGCCGGTAATGGAGTTGGTTCTGCAGCTCAACACTCACAATCCTTGGAAACATGGTTTACGCATATCCCAGGATTGAAAGTTGTAGCGCCAGGTACACCAGCGGATATGAAAGGGCTTCTCAAGTCATCTATCCGAGACAACAATCCAGTTATCATTCTGGAATACAAATCAGAATTTAACCAAAAAGGTGAAGTTCCAGTTGATCCTGACTACACTATTCCACTCGGTGTCGGAGAAATCAAACGCGAAGGTACTGACGTCACTGTCGTAACCTATGGAAAAATGCTTCGTCGTGTTCTACAAGCGGCTGAAGAATTGGCTGAAGAAGGAATCTCAGTTGAAGTAGTAGACCCACGTACTTTGGTTCCACTTGATAAAGAAATCATCATTAACTCGGTTAAGAAAACAGGAAAAGTAGTTCTTGTCAACGACGCCCACAAAACAAGCGGCTATATTGGTGAAATCTCAGCTATCATTTCTGAATCAGAAGCATTTGATTACTTAGACGCTCCAATTCGTCGATGTGCAGGTGAAGATGTACCAATGCCTTACGCACAAAACCTTGAGAACGCAATGATCCCAACAGTTGAAAGTATCAAAGATGCTATTCGCAAAACATATAACAAAGAATAATACATAATATAAGTTATGTAAAGTAATTGATAAGACGAGAAACTTTGTACTTTTTAGGCGCAGAGTTCTCTGCGTACTTGATATCTTAGATTAGAGCACGGGCTAAAAGCTCGGAAAAAAGATAAATCTCCTTGACTTCATCGAAGTCTGCGTAGATTTCCTATTTTTCAGTCGCTTTTAAACGCCCTTTGCATCATAAATAGAATAGGAGAGGTCATGGCTGATGATAAGCTAAGAGCGACTCCTGCAGCTAGAAAATTAGCGGATGATTTAGGAATTAATCTCTATGACATTTCTGGCTCAGGCGCAAACGGTCGTGTCCACAAAGAAGACGTGGAAACATATAAAGACACTAACGTGGTTCGCATTTCACCACTCGCAAAACGAATTGCACTAGAGCATAATATTGCTTGGCAAGAAATCCAAGGAACTGGTCATCGTGGTAAGATTATGAAGAAGGATGTTTTAGCCTTCCTTCCTGAAAATATCGAAAACGATACAATTAAATCACCTGCTCAAATTGAGAAAGTGGAAGAAGTTCCAGATAATGTAACACCTTATGGAGAAATCGAGCGTATTCCGATGACTCCTATGCGTAAGGTTATTGCTCAACGTATGGTTGAGTCATACTTAACAGCTCCAACCTTTACGCTTAACTATGATGTTGATATGTCTGAAATGTTAGCACTTCGTAAGAAAGTGCTTGATCCAATCATGGAAGCAACTGGTAAGAAAATCACTGTTACTGACTTGCTTTCTCTAGCGGTTGTTAAGACTCTTATGAAACACCCATACATCAACGCTTCATTGACAGAAGATGGTAAGACGATTATCACTCACAATTATGTCAACCTTGCGATGGCAGTTGGTATGGATAATGGTCTTATGACACCAGTTGTCTACAATGCTGAAAAGATGACCTTGTCTGAATTGGTTGTTGCATTTAAAGATGTCATCGGACGTACTTTGGATGGTAAACTAGCTCCTAGCGAATTGCAAAATTCAACTTTCACCATCAGTAACTTGGGAATGTTTGGGGTTCAATCATTTGGTCCTATCATCAACCAACCGAACTCAGCAATCCTCGGTGTTA
>CAUUTJ010000046.1:0-11900 GCA_963548045.1 uncultured Streptococcus sp. | reverse complement strand
TTATTTGATTTCGCAAATTGTTATTAGATAGGCAGACATATAGTTTGAAACTATACATATTAAGCTGATATTAGGCCTATCCCCGGATCTATCATTCTACAAAAAAGCCATCTAGCTGATTGCTAGATAGCTTTTAAGATTTATTCACCTTGTCTTCTGCGTCGTGTTACGATGCCTGCTAAGCCGAGACTCGCAAGTAAACCGTAAACTCCAAACAGAGTCGTTTGTCCATCTACACCTGAGTTTGTTCCTGTATTTGGTAATACTTTAGCAGAAGCTTTTTCTCCAGGTTTTTTAGTTTCTGCTCCTTGAGGCTTATCAGCAAGTTTACGAAGATCAAATTCTGGAAGTGGGTCTTGAATTGGTGCATTTTTTGGTAGCCCAATAATCATTCCGTCTTTTTCTGCCACTTTCAGCATATTCTCTGCTTCAAGTACATCTAATAAAGCTTGTAGCTTCGCTTTAGCTTCTGCCAAGGCTGTTTGAGCCAATTTCAACTCAGCTTCTGCTTGATCACTAACTTTCTGTGCATTTGCTTTATCAGTTTCTGCTTGCTTCAAAGTTGTTTCCAAGGCTGATGCTTGACCTTTCAAGGTCATTGCTTTATCGCGTTTTTCTTCTGCATTTTTAATAGCTGTAGCCAATTCTGCTACCTTGGCTTGCAAGGCTTTTAGATTTTGACTTGCTTTAGTTGCTTCTTGTGATTTCGTAGCAACTAAGTCAGCTTTTGCTTTCGCATCTGCAGTCAAGGTTGCCAAATCAGATTTCGCTTGTTCCAAGTCTTTTTTAACTTGTTCACGTGAACTTGATAAATTATTGGCTTGTTTATTTAATTTATCCAAAGCTACTAACAAGTCAGCTTTTTTAGTTTCAGCAGCTACTTTTTTCGCATCTTTGTCAGCTTTTTCTGCTTTCAATGACGCAAGTTCAGCCTTAAGGTCAGCAGATTTGTCAATAACTGTTTTTTCAACGTATACAAAGTGATGCTCAGGCAAGAACTTCATGCGTTTACCATAGAAAGTCGGATGCAATTTATCATCGTCCTTAAAGGCATAGAAATTAGACGTGTATTCCTTCACTGTTTCAGGTGAATAGGCATTACTTGTATATGTATAATAAATGTTATTAGGATTTTTTCCTTCAATCGTTCCTTGGGCAACTCCTACTTTCCCTCCAACCGGTGTAAGAAGGGCTCTGCGGTGTCCGTAGTCGATTCCTTTTATATTATTAAAGTCTGCATACCAAGCTAAAAGGATTTTATAAGCATACTGTTTATAACTCATAATCTTATCGTAATTATAAATCGTTTGACCATTTTTAACTTCCACAAAGTTTGGTCCACCATCGGATCCAGGAATTAGATAATCCATTCCGATATTTTCTACACGAAGATCTTCTCCATCTGGGTGTGATAACTTGGTATCATGGCTTAGGATACCAGTAGTAGCCATTTCATTTGAACGTTCTTCTGCATGTTTAATGTAGGCTTCGTCTAGAGCTAAGTCTTGTGTAACACCGTTAGCGCGACGGAGTTCATTTGCTACCTCAATGAAAGCTTCTGTCAATTTGCGATTATCCACAACAAACTTAAAGACTGGTCTTGTTTTATATTTGGATGGATTTGCATTGTAATCAGCCATAGCCTTAGTGAAGCGTTTCATTTCTTCAGTTGCTTCCACTTCAACTTCACGAACACCTTGGAAGTCAACATTCTCCATCAAAGGATTACCTGAGGCGTCTTTAGGACGATGTTGCTTGTTATAGTCATAATCACTATCAAAAGCTGGAGCTTTATGGCCTTGTTCTTCTGGATTCAAGACTTTTTTCAAAACTGTTGGTTTGTAATTGTCAAGTTCCTTTTGTTTATCTGCTATCTTATTCGCTACTTCACTTGCTGCTTTAGTCTGTTCTTGAATAGACTGATCTGCCTTTTTAATATCCTTTTCTGTATTAGAGATTTGATTTTTAAGACTTTCGTCAGTCATGCCATCGAGTTCAGCTTGTTTAGCTTTTACCTCTGCCGCTTTAGCATCACGCTTTTCATTGGCAGATTGGCTAGCTTCTTTAGCTGCTGTTGCTGCAGATTTAGCTGCTGTTGCTGTAGATTCTGCATTTGCCAAAGCTTTGTCAGCTTCTGTTTTTTCAGCGCTCTTCTCAGATGCTACTTTTGATTCTTCTTCGATGATAGCATCAGCATTTTTAGCGATATTAATAGCTTCTTTGGTCTCAGCAACCTTTTTATCAGCCTTGGCTAAGTCCTTTTTAGCCTCCGCTTCTTTTGAAGCTTTTTCATCTACAGAGGCTTGAGCTTTCTTAACTTCCTTTTGCGCATCTGTAATCTGTTTTTCAGATGATGATGGTGCAACAGCTTTTTCCTTAGCATCTACAGGCTTTTCATTAGCTTGAACTTCCTGATTTATCGCACTTGCTGCTAACAAAGCAGTCGCTAATGTAAATGAAGATAGAAACTTTTTGTATTTCATGACAAACTCCTTTAAAGGTATTATATACTATTATAATCTATGTAAGCGCCTTTTGTCAAAGAATATGAGGTAATCCAGTCGTTTTTTTGAATGTGCTTACATAAAAATACCCCTGTCACTAACAGAGGTAATTTTTAACTATTTAATATCAGCTTCTGCTGGGAGGTAAGACCCACCGAAGAATTGTTGAGATAGTTTTTCAAGCGTTCCATCTTTATAGAGTTCTTGGATGCGTTTGTCCACAAAAGCCTTCAACTCATCTTGACCTTTGGCAAGAAGTGGGTAAACATAAGGTTGTTGGTCACTTGGGAGTTCGATGACTTTCAAGTTATCCAAACCTTGGTTCTTGATAACTGTTTCTACACCGATCTTGTCAAAAATCTTATAGTCAAATTGCCCATCACTCAAACGAGACATGATTTGTTGGAAATCTGCCTTAGTATAATTAAGGATAGTTGGATTGTCCGCATGTTCTGTGTTATATGCTTCCAATTGTTTAGCTGAGGTTGTTCCTTGAACGACTTCAGTAGATTTTCCACCGATATCATCAAGAGACTTGATGCTAGTGTCGTCCTTCTTCACAACAAGAACGTTAGGGTTTTTAGCAGTTGGCGCTGCGTAGAGGTATTTCTCTGCACGTTCTTTGGTATAACTAAGGTTGTTAACGGCCATTTGGTAACGATCGCTATCAAGTCCTGGGAAAATCCCTGACCACTCTGTCTTTTCAAACTTGACAGTATACTTGTCTGAGTCTTTAAAGATAGCACGAACAAGCTCAATCTCGTAACCTGTCAATTCACCATTTTCTTCATAGATAAATGGTTTTGGTGATCCATTAGTTGCTACAACGATTTCTTTCTTACCAGATGTTGCTTCACCAGATGCAGCATCTTTCTTCTCACCACCTGAGCAAGCTGCTAATGCACCCGCGGCAACAAGCCCTAGGGCAGCAAGTGATGAATATTTAACGATTTTTTTCATGATATTTCCTCCAAAATAAGATACAGTCTTATCTTAACAGAAAAAAAGCAATTGCGCCATTATATGATTTCTATATTTGCCATAGGTTTTGTTTATGGCTGATTAAAAAACCAAGCGTAGGACTGCTATCAAGACCCCGTATGTCTCATCCGTCAAGAGGCTAGACATTCCGATATTATGCCAAAGACTAGTATGACGGAAATAGGTCGATGCATGTAAACTCAGCAAAAAGAGACGCAGATTAATCAAAAAGACCGTCATGGCAATGGCTGCCACAGGGGCTTGAACTGCTATCAAGGCTATCATGGCAAACTGGGCACTTCCAGCATAGACAAAGTGACTCATCAATCCCATCTCTACAGGGATTACATAAGGGGAACCGATAATGCCACAAGCAAGACCGATACTGACATAGCCTAAAGCCGTTGGCACCGCAGCCTGTACACCTTTCCAAAATCCTTTTTCTTTCATAAACCTCCTCACTATTCATTCCTTCATCAACTACTTTCCAGACAGTCACAGCAAAAAGTATTATAACACATTCAAAGAGGAGAAAATAGTCTGGAATTTGAAACTAATAGCAAGTATCAGACCCTGAACAGTATGGTTCATTATGGATACATGAGAAATTGATCAATTCGAATTCTATACTTATAGCCTTCATTTTTTTCAGTATATTCATCTTCTATCGGGTAGACATCAACCCAGAGTTCTCTCCTTTGGCCTTGCAATTTGACTTTATAGCGATAGCCATCATCGTATAATCCTACTGTCTCGGTAGTTACGGATTTGAAAGTCGGAAGAGCTTCAATTTCTTTTTTTATAGTCTGGGATAAATTGTAGAGCGCTACTTGTTGCTCCATTTTTGAAGCTACAGGAATATGAACTGTCACTTCTTCCAAGCGATGTGATTTTGAAAATGTGAAATCCGCTCGACCTGTATAACCATTCAATGCAATATTTTCGTAATGATAGAAAAGCCGGCCTGTTTTATAGAAATAAGGATCCCTTGCATGCCAAGTGTCCCGAAAGGCGGTTTCCGTTTCTTCTATCACTTCATCAGCTTCTCCAAACACTTTTTCAAGAGATTTAAGGGGCATATTGAATGACAGTGACTCAAATAGAATCAATTGTGTCTTTGGAATATCCTGGCAAGCTGACATACAAAGCAATAAAGCTCCAAGAGCAAGCACAACTCTCATTGTTTTTTTTAATCTCATATTTCTACTATACTAAAAAACTCGCGCATTTGTCCAAACAAAAAAGTCAGCCTCAAGCTGACTCTTTATTCTATGGTATCAAATGCCAGGCTAGGTTTGGCATTGAGGTCTAAGCCTGCAAAGTTTTCTTTGTTCCACTCGCTAACACTGGCATAGGCAATCATACCTGCATTGTCTCCGCAGAGACGTAGAGGTGGAATGATAACCTTGACATCGGTGATTTCAGCCGCCAAACGTTCTCTAAGACCTTTATTAGCTGCTACACCACCAGCCACAACTAGAGTTTTAACAGGATATTTCTCCAAGGCTTTCTTGGTTTTTGCCATGAGAATATCCATAACTGCTGCTTGGAAGGATGCAGATAGGTCTTCCTTGGACAAGCTTTCTCCCTTTTGCTCGGCATTGTGATGAAGATTGATAAAGGCGGACTTCAAACCTGAGAATGAAAACTCCAGATTGTCTTCCTTAATCATGGCACGCGGGAAATCATACACATCCTGACCTTGATGAGCCAACTCGTCAATCTCACGACCTGCTGGATAGGTCAAGCCCATGACACGACCGACCTTATCATAGGCCTCACCAACTGCATCATCACGTGTTTCGCCAACAATCTTGTAATCACCAGCCTCAGAAACATAGACTAACTCTGTGTGGCCACCACTGACCAAGAGGGCTAGCAAGGGAAACTCCAAAGGTTCGACACTTTGAGCTGCCATGAGGTGACCAGCCATGTGGTTAACAGGGATAAGTGGAAGTCCATGTGCCCAAGCAAAGGCCTTAGCAGCTGACAAGCCAACTAGCAAGGCTCCGACCAATCCTGGTCCGTAGGTAACCGCAACAGCTGTCACATCCTCTTCGCTAATTCCTGCTTCTGCTAACGCCTCCTCGATACAGGCTGTAATGACTTCAACATGGTGGCGGCTAGCCACTTCTGGTACTACGCCACCAAAACGTTTATGACTCTCAATTTGACTAGCAATGACATTGGACAAGAGCTCATCGTCGTTTTTTAAGACGGCGACACTGGTCTCATCACAGGATGTCTCAAATGCTAAAATATATCTATCCTTCATCTATTTCTCTCTTCATGATAATGGCGTCCTCGACTGGATCATGGTAATAGGCCTTTCTCTCAGCGATGACTGCCATTTTTTCTTTCTTGTAAAATGCTTGTGCTCGGTGGTTGGACTTTCTAACTTCGAGGAAAATCTCCTTGTCTGTCGGCAATGTTGCAAACAAGGCTGAGGCTATCCCCTGACCTTGATAGGCTTTTTTGACAGCAATTTGCAGGACTTCTGCTTCAAAAAGATTCTCCTGAATCGCTAGAAAACCTATCACTTCTGCCCCATCATAAGCTAGAGCATACCAAGTCTGGTCTTGGGACAGGTCTGCTTGGATTTGTTCCAACGTCCAAGGACTGACGGGATAAACATCCGTCATCACTTCGTAGATAGCTTGTGCCACATCAGGTTGCTGTTGGATTCGTTTGATTTCTATCATAGGCGTTTAATGTAGGACTCGCCAGACTCGGCGTGGTTCTTGAGCCAATTTTCCTCAGCTTCGACACGTTTGAGGTAATTCGGCACAAAATCGTGCAGGGAGTCTGCTTCCTTGTCCCAGGCCCAAAGAGCTAGATTCGCTGCATTTGGTAAGGTTTCTAGATAGTTAGCCTGTGGCAATTGTTCTTGAATCTGCTCGACAAAGCCTCCTACTTCACCGACAAAGGTCACCTGGTCAGCATCCTGGACTTGCTCTAGGACCTCCTCGAAAGACAGGTGAGCTTCGGGAAAGACAGGTTGGGCATGTTCATAAAACCCTGCATAAACATTGTTGCGACGTGCATCCATCAAAGGAACAACCAGACCTTCCTGTTGATTCGGTACCAGGGCTAAAAGGCTAGACATCCCTACTAACTCAATGTTTAAGGTATGAGCCAAGGTCTTGGCAGTTGCTACTGCGATTCGCAAGCCAGTATAACTACCAGGCCCTTCAGCCACCACGATTCGATCCAAATCCTTGGGTGTCAAATCTAGACCGGCCATCAAAAAATCAATAGCAGGCATGAGGGTAATACTGTGATTTTTCTTGATGTTAATCGTGGTCTCAGCAAGAAGCTGCTTGTCCTCTAAAATAGCTAGAGAAAGAGCCTTGCTGGACGTATCAAAAGCTAATACTTTCATAACACATTCCTATCTTTTTGTCTGTTTACTATTATACTACAAAAGCCGACACATGGGAATTTTCTTTGTTTCCAAACAAGAATGTCCTGCCAAATAGACAGGACAAGCACTCAAGAATTCAATCCAAAGTAAAATACGAACCAGACCACATAGGTCACTAAGAGAAGGAAAAACGAATACAGAGTCACGAAGCTAATCTTCCAAATGAGTTTGGCTTTCCGATACTCCAGCCGAGTATACAAAACATTTCCTCCGTAAACACAGGCAACAAATGCCGCAAAGGCCAGAAGACGAATGATAATAGCTAGTTGAAACATATCCTGCCCTCCTTCATAAGGAAAAACCTCTTTTCTAACTTTATTATAGCACGTGATTTCAAAGTCTTCAAATACTTGTATCGGGCAAAATGAAACACATTTCAAGCTCCTTACTTTCATGTTTCCTGCTTTTACTAATTCCCCTTTTTATGTTATAATTGAGATAATTGTAACGAATCAAGGTCAATCCAGACAAAAAATGAAATGGAAACAAACAGCTTCAAACTGGTAATTTTTTGAATACAGCTGACCTGAAAACAGAAAGGAAACACATGATTTACAAAGTTTTTTATCAAGAAACAAAAGACCGTAGCCCACGTCGTGAAACAACACGCTCACTTTACTTAGACATTGATGCCAGCTCAGAACTTGAGGGACGTATCATTGCCCGTGAACTTGTTGAAAAAAACCGTCCAGAATTCAACGTTGAATATATCGAGCTCTTGTCTGACAAATTGCTAGACTACGAAAAAGAAACTGGCGCATTCGAAATTACGGAGTTCTAATATGGCCTATACTCTTAAACCAGAAGAAGTGGGCGTTTTTGCCATTGGTGGTCTAGGAGAAATCGGTAAAAATACATACGGAATCGAATACCAAGACGAAATCATCATCGTTGATGCAGGGATTAAATTCCCCGAGGATGACTTGCTTGGTATCGACTACGTTATCCCTGATTACTCTTACATTGTCGAAAATATCGACCGCGTCAAGGCTCTCTTGATTACACACGGACACGAGGACCATATTGGTGGGATTCCTTTCTTGCTCAAGCAAGCAAATATCCCTATCTATGCAGGTCCACTAGCCCTCGCTTTGATCCGTGGAAAACTCGAAGAGCATGGCCTTTTGCGCAATGCTACACTTCACGAAATCAACCACAACACTGAGTTGACCTTTAAAAATCTTAAAGCAACTTTCTTTAGAACAACTCACTCGATCCCAGAACCTTTGGGAATTGTTATCCACACACCTCAAGGAAAAATCGTCTGTACCGGTGACTTCAAGTTTGACTTTACACCAGTTGGTGAACCTGCAGACTTGCACCGTATGGCAGCCCTAGGTGAAGACGGAGTGCTTTGCTTACTCTCAGACTCGACAAATGCTGAAGTGCCAACCTTTACAAACTCTGAAAAGGTCGTTGGTCAGTCTATTATGAAGATTATCCAAGGTATCGAGGGACGTATCATCTTTGCATCCTTTGCCTCAAATATCTTCCGTCTCCAGCAAGCAACTGATGCCGCTGTTAAAACAGGTCGTAAGATTGCTGTCTTTGGTCGTTCTATGGAAAAGGCCATTGTTAACGGAATCGAACTTGGCTACATCAAAGCGCCAAAGGGAACCTTCATCGAAGCAAATGAAATCAAAGATTACCCTGCAGGTGAAATTCTTATCCTTTGTACAGGTAGCCAGGGCGAACCTATGGCAGCCCTCTCTCGTATCGCTAACGGAACCCACCGTCAAGTGCAACTCCAACCTGGCGATACGGTTATCTTCTCATCTAGTCCAATTCCAGGAAACACCACTAGCGTTAACAAGCTGATTAACATCATTTCTGAAGCTGGTGTTGAAGTCATCCATGGTAAGATTAACAACATCCATACATCTGGACACGGTGGTCAGCAAGAGCAAAAACTCATGCTTCGCCTCATCAAACCAAAATACTTCATGCCTGTTCACGGTGAATATCGCATGCAAAAAGTCCACGCTGGACTTGCCGTAGATACTGGAGTTGAAAAAGACAATATCTTTATCATGAGCAACGGTGATGTCCTTGCCCTTACTGCAAACTCTGCTCGTATCGCAGGTCACTTCAATGCTCAAGATATCTACGTCGATGGAAATCGGATCGGCGAAATCGGTGCGGCAGTCCTAAAAGACCGCCGAGACCTATCCGAAGACGGTGTCGTACTTGCTGTCGCAACGGTAGACTTTGAGTCTCAGATGATTATTTCTGGACCAGATATCCTTAGTCGTGGTTTCGTCTACATGCGCGAATCTGGCGACTTAATCCGTCAAAGTCAACGCATCCTTTTCAATGCTATTCGTATCGCTTTGAAAAACAAGGATGCCAGCGTCCAATCAGTCAATGGTGCTATCGTAAACGCCATTCGACCATTCCTTTACGAAAACACTGAACGTGAACCAATCATCATTCCGATGATTCTCACGCCAGATGAAGAATAAGAAAAAATTCTCTGAAATCCTATGACTTCAGAGAATTTTTATTATTTAACAATGATTTCGTAACGAGTTTTGCTAGTGAAAGTTTCACCTGCTTTTAGAATGACTTGATCTTTCAGGTCACTGTGAATAGCATCTGGTAAAGCCTGTGCTTCAAGAGCAATCCCATTGTGCTGCGTCATTGGCTGACCAGCGATGATGACACTCTCATCCACAAAGTTTGCGGTGTAAACTACAAAGCAAGGTGCTTCTGTCTTGAAGAGTAAGAAACGACCTGAATTTTGGTCATAGAGGAAACCAGCATTGTCATGTCCTGCAGGCAGAGCAAATGGATGGTCCAAACCAGATACGAGTTGGATTTGTTCATCTTTGTCTGCAAAGATATCTTTTAACAAGGCACCATTATAGATATGTTTAACCACATCACGATTAGCATCTGGAGTTTTAGCTGGTACTCCATCAGGAGCAATTGGATAGATACCTTCAGTGTTCAATTGGAAGACATGGCGATCAACAGTCTGAGTGAAATCGCCAGACAAGTTAAAGTAGCTATGGTTGGTCGGATTGACCAAGGTATCCTGATCCGTCGTCACCTTGTAGCTAACTTCGTAGGCACCAGTTTCTTCCAAGTGGTAGCTAATCCAGATTTTAAGGTTTCCAGGGAAACCTCCTGTCCCGTCTGTTCTTTCTGTGTAAAGAGTCAAACCATGGTCGCTCACCTCGACTAGCTCAAACAAACTAGAATCCCAACCTGTTGAGCCGCTGTGGTTACAGTTGCTTGCGTTATTGACTTCGAGTTCATAGGTTTTCCCATTCAATTCGAATGTCGCACCTGCGATACGACCTGCAACTGGACCTACACTCGCTCCATGTTTAGGACTGTTACCTACATAGCTGTCAAAATCATCAAAGCCTAGGATAACATTGGCAAAATTACCAGCCTTATCAGGAGTTACATAGCGTAGAATCGTTGCACCATAGGTCATGATTTCTAGTTGATAGCCTGCTTCCGTTTCAAAGCGATAAGCGACAACATCCTTGCCATCAACTTTCCCAAATACACGTTCTGTGTATGTTTTCATCCTTTTCTCCTTATTATTTGAATTCGTGAATAATAACACCTTGAACAACGCGGTTTACTGTACCTGTAGGTGATGGTGTATCTGGTTTGTTTCCAACCTTCAGTGAGGTCAAGAGAGCAAATAATTGACCATAAACAATATAAGGGAAGACACGGTAAACGTCATTCAAGACACCGCCACAGCCAAGTGCTACTTCCTTAACGTTTTCAAGACCAAAAGCTTGATCACTCAAGAGAACAACGCGACGAGCGATTTGGTCCCCTGCAACTTCACGAACCAAGTCTAAGTCGTACTTACGAGTATAGTCTGTTGTAGTACCAAAGACTAAAACTACAGTATCTTCATTGATAAGAGATTTTGGACCGTGACGGAAGCCGACTGGACTTTCATACATTGTCGCAACCTGACCAGCAGTCAATTCCAAAATTTTCAGTTGTGCCTCATGAGCAAGTCCGAAGAATGGACCTGCACCTAAGTAAATCACACGGTTAAAGTCCAAGTCAACCAACTCTTTCACATCTGCCACATTGTCAAGAACTTTACGAGCAAGACTAGAAAGCACTTCAAAACGTTCTGCTTTAACAGCAAATTCAGTTGGATCGAAGACCAAAAGTGCTGTCAACATCATTGAAGTAAAGCTTGATGTCATAGCAAAGCCAGCATCGTTAGAAGCTGCCGGTTGCAAGAGCAAGAGGTTGCGATCGTCACCGTGGGCTTGAAGTGCTAATTTCCCTTCAGCCGCACAAGTGATCGTTACTTGATAAAGCTCGTCAACTAAAGCCTTAGCCAAGTCAACGGTTGCTACACTCTCAGGTGAGTTTCCACTACGTGCAAATGATACCAAAACAGTTACCACGTCTTTTTTCAAATAGGTTTGTGGGTTTGCAACGATATCTGTTGTAGCAATAGCATTGAAATTCCATTTACGTTCGTCATAGACTTCCTTGAAGTATGGAACTAAGGTGTCGCCTACATAAGCTGAAGTTCCAGCACCAGTCAGGATAACCTTGATGTAGTCATGTTTATCTGCAATTCCTTGCAAGAATGCGGCAATTTCATCACGGCGTGCTTGATAGGATTCAAAAGCTTCCTTCCAAACTTCTGGTTGTTGGTAAATTTCGCGTGTGGTGATCTCTGCTCCCAACTCAAGCAAATCTTCTTTTGTATAATCTAGCATTGAAAACCTCTAATCTAATATTGTTTCATGATTGAAAACATGGGAATGGGAGTCGCTCCCATTCCCATGTATATTTTCTATAAGATGATTTAACATTTTAACGCAATCACATCTTATACTCAATGAAAATCAAAGAACAAACTAGGAAGCTAGCCGCAGGTTGCTCAAAGCACTGCTTTGAGGTTGCCGGATAAGACTGACGAAGTCAGTAACATATATACGGCAAGGCGAAGCTGACGTGGTTTGAATTTGATTTTTGAAGAGTATTATTCA
>CAUUTJ010000045.1:0-12348 GCA_963548045.1 uncultured Streptococcus sp. | reverse complement strand
TCAAATCCATCAAAAAGTCCTACTTCCACTAAAGGGGTTAAGAGGCTAATCTTTTTATAATTTTTGGGTAATCGTGTGACAAAATCTTCGACACTGCTAAAAGGACGATTCTCGATTATCCAATAAGCAAAGTCGCGAGGCATTCCCTTAATACTCTTAAGTCCCAAATAAACCGTCTTATCCGTTAATTTATCCTGATATGGAATTGTATTGATCGAAAGAGGAACCAGTTCAAAGCCCATTTCAAGTGCATCGAGAATATAATCTCCACTCGCATAATTGAGCATGACCTGATAAAAGATAGCAGGGTAATGTGTTTTAAAGTAGGCAAGCTGAAAAGCTAAAGCTGCATATGCATAAGCATGCGAACGGTTAAAACCGTAACCAGCAAATTTTTCCATGACAGCAAAAACTTCTTGAGCCTGTTCTTTGCTATGCCCATTTTCAAGTGCACCTTGGATAAAACTCTCCTCCATTCGATGCATCTCGGTAGCATTCTTTTTTCCCATAGCACGACGCAAGATATCGGCTTTTCCAAGACTGAATCCTGCATAGCGTTGAGCTACTTGCATTACCTGTTCTTGGTAAAGCATGATGCCATAGGTCGGAGCTAAAATATTTTCTAGTATAGGGTCAAGTACTGTAACTTTTTCTTTGCCATGTTTTCTGGCCACAAAGTTATCGATATAGTCACTTGCACCTGGCCTGTTGAGGGAAGTCGTTGCCACTACTTCTTCAAAGTTTTCTGGTTTCACGCGCTTCAATAAGCGAATGGCACCAGGTTGTTCAAACTGAAAGATCCCCTTAGTTTTGCCAGCTGCAAAGAGAGCTAAAGTTTCTTTATCCTCAAGGTCTATATCCTCAATCCTTAGCTGAATTCCTTGAGTTTCATATAAGAGCTCCTGCATTTTTTGAGCGAAGGTTAGATTTCGAAGACCCAAGAAGTCCATCTTAAGCAAGCCATTTCCTTCAACTCCATGAGCATCATACTGGGTAATGAGCATATCCTCACCATACTTAAGAGGGATATAATCCGTTAGATTTTTATCACTAATCACGACACCAGCAGCGTGGATGGAAGTTTGTCGAGGATAGCCTTCTATCTTTTTGGCAATTTCAAAAGCCTTTTGGTACTCCATCTTACCTTGAATCAGTTGTCTAAATCCTATATTACCTTCATAGGCAGATGTTAAGGTATCTTTGGTTCCTATCTTTTTGGTAATGGCCGTCAACTCATATTCAGGGACACCGTACCGTTTAAAAATATCACGGATAGCTTGCTTGGCACCAAAGGTCGAGTAAGTAACAATCTGAGCAGCATGGATACTACCATATCGATCACGAACATAACGAATAAACTCAGGTCGATAGATATCTGGAATATCAATATCGATATCTGGCATGGTATAGCGTTCACGATTCAAGAAACGTTCAAAGATGAGATTCTTAGCCACAGGGTCAATACCAGTGATATCTAAAGCATAGGCCACTAGACTTCCAACAGCAGATCCACGTCCCATACCCATATAATAGCCTTGAGAACGACCAAAACGCAAGAGATCCCAGACAACTAAGAAATAGTCATCAAACCCCATATCATGAATCACAGACAACTCATCTTCTAAACGAGCCTGATAATCTTGATTCCATAACCCTTTCTGCTTCAGACCCTGAATAGCTCGTTCCCGAAGTTCTTCAACAGCAGGTCTCTCTGGATTGAAACGTGGAAGTTTGAGACTACTATCAATCTCGTAGGAAGTATCCTTGGTCAATTTTGCAAGATTTTCCAGTGCGATTGGGAACTTTTCAATAAAAGCCTGTTCTAGACGATCAACTGGTAAAAACAAACCCTGTTGAGATTGAACATCAACCTCCCTCAAGGTCACGTTTTCCTTAATTGCTTTAAGCATCTGTAGGGCTTCCAAATCCTCAGGTTCGAAAGAATTAACTCGATAAAGTGGGAGGATGGGTTGAGAAAAATTCGATTGAGGTGTATCTGGATACACTCCGATATAGTAGTCATGCCCTAAGTCCAAGGAATCAATTTCAGGATAGTAAGGAACAATAACACAAATATCTTCAAGGTAGGAAGAGAAATCAGTCCATTCTTTTTTACCTGTCATCTTTAAAGACGACAACTTCATCAGGTTTTGATAACCTCGGTTTGACAGGGCTAGAAAACGTAGATTGATCCATTCATCTTGATGATGAACAGTCATCTCAAGACCTAATAAAGGCTGAATCCCCTGTTTTTGACATTCTTTGATAAAATAATAGGCTCCATAGAGATTATCTTCATCCATGATTCCAAGTGATGAATAGCCATATTCCTTCCCAAGGCTGACATATCTCTTGATTGAAACCATACTCTCCATGAAACTATAGACAGTTTGCGTATCCAGTTGGGCAATCATTCTTTCTCACCTCCCTTTTTCTTTTTCTATTATACCATTTTAAAAAATAGAAACACAATTTCTTTCTAATCATGAAACTAAAAAACCACAGCCTTAAAGGCTATGGTTTTATGATATGAAATAAGTTCGAAGAAGAGTTGCGCCTAGCTTTTTTACTTTAGTTACTTGTATCTTTCGTTAAAAATATCCCGATTAAAACTAGAACTAGGGAGAGAAAAGGAAAAATCCCAAAAATCTGCCAATCCGTGGCGAATGCAAAGAGTCCTGAAAGCAAATAAAATACTGCACTCGCATACAAAAAATTTCTATTTACTTTCTTGATTCCTATCTGTGTTAAGACAGTTGCTATAGCGTAAGGAATTAAATTAGGACCTAGAAAAAGCAAGAATACAATTCCCCATTTACCAGCAGATAAAGCAAAATGTATAAATAGAAGAATATAGGTAAGTGCCAAATAAAATGAGATAGATAGAAGAATCGAGGGTTTCTTGACTGCTTTTGGACCATTTTGCATATCTTCCACCGAATTATTTTCTACAATTAGTTTATCTTCTTCTTTGTTTAGCTCTACATTTGGTTTTTGGTCTGACATCTTTTTCTCCCACTAATTTGTTAAGTTATTTTTATTATATCCCAATTTGTCACATTAAGCTAGATAGAAAAAAGCCATCTATATTAGTCTCAGATAAACGCTCACATTTGTCTGAAAGAAACTAACATAAATGACCTACACTACTCCGTATCAAGTTTTTCTGAGTCAGATGAAATTGTCTAACTCAATTTGACAAATGAGGAGTTTTTATTATTTTTCACGAATCACTTCTACCTTGTATCCATCTGGATCTTTGACAAAGTAATAGTTTGGTTGAGTACCTGGAAGCCCTTTAGGTTCCGTTACTTCATAACCTTTTTCGCTATGTTCTTTGTGAAGAGCTTCAAGGTCAGGTGTACTTAGAGCGATGTGAGCAAAGCCGTCACCCACAACATAAGGTCCATGATCATAGTTGTAAGTCAACTCCAATTCATAATCATCACCGTCAAGACCTAGATAAACAATCGTAAAAGCATAGTCTGGAAAATCCTTGCGACGCAATTCCTTAAATCCAAAAGCATCTTGGTAAAAAGCAATTGATTTTTCTAGATTTTCTACTCGTAAGCAAGTATGTAACATTTTTGAAGCCATCTTCATTACCTCTTTCATTTTATTAGTACTATTATACCTTTAATTAGGAAAAGTTACTAGGAACTTGAACGGATAATTCTTTGCTCTTTGCTTCAATGCTATCCAAGTTCTTCACGATTTTCCTTACGAATATTTCGTATAAGTAATAGTAAGATAAGGACAAAGAGCACTTCTAGGAAGTAGAAAGCAAACTCATTGTTCATAATCAGAAGGTCCTTTTCAAAAAAGACTTTGCTAAAATCTGGTATAGGTGTGAATAAGATTCTAAATAAACGTCTTAGGAAAATAAATATCTGCAATCCATAAATCATAAATATATTCTTAACACTAGCTACTAAACGCTGATCCTTTGTAAAATAAGACAAGGCGATTCCATTTAATAAGAGGAAGAACGTTAAGCTCAGAGTTTCATTCCTTAGAATAACTGGATTAAAGAGGTTTATACGACTGTGAGTAAATGGTAATAATTGAAAGAATAAAATACTCATTATTGTCGGAAAGATAATTTCCTTCAGCGAGGGGGGAAATCCTATTTTTAATCTTGTAAAGTATAGAATACCAATAACTAACATCACAATAAAGATGTAAGATATCACAACATCTGAAATCTTTTCACTTCGGTTTGCCAAAGCAACTAGAAAACCTGCAGATAAAAACAGTCCGAGAGGAACTAACATGTTTAAAGAAACAGTCACTCTCAAACCGTGACGTACATGGAAACCATCAATAAAAGAAAAAATGCTTATAAATAATAGACAAGAGATGAGTCCAAGCGGAACAACTGGAACAAAAGAAAGCAGTATTACTGCTAAAACCCAAAGATTTCTATTGTAATAAAATTTTATTTTTTCCCCTCGGGCATTGAGTCCTTCTTTGATTGGTTGGTCTAGTCTCCTATACATGTAGTAATTGTAAAGAGAAACCATTCCTATATAAAGCCATCTATTTAAACCAGGTTCATCATAGATGCTTAGAAGCAAACTTATAATGGTTAAAGTCGCAAAGATAAAAGCTAAGAGCCTATTCTTAAACACCTCTCTTTTTATCCAGCTAAGATAGGATACTTTAGAACTTGGATGACAGAGTTGATAAGCATAGCTGGTCATTTCTTCTAATTTCTGGTCTGTCTCCTCTGTCATCAAATGTGGAGCGTTATTAGAGGTATGAAATTGACTCAAGATAAACTTCAACACTTCTCCGTCTGTAAAACGGTGATACTCCTTATAAATTTGTTCAAAAAAGATAGGATAAATACGAGGTTTCTCCTTAAAAACTTGTTTCCAAATCGTCCAATCATTGATGCGTTTATCATCTTTTAACAATTTGTCGATATAGAGATAACCTTCGTAATACCAGTAATCAAATTTCTCTTTTTTATTGAACTCATATTTCTTGATAGCCCATGGATAGGAATGCACATCTTTCCAGAAAGTCAATTTTTTCAGATAGTCACTTTCATCATCCTTGATCGTATTTTCTACAAATCGGAAAATAAGATTCAAAACCTTCTTATTTGTGAATGGATAAACATCTATTTCTTCTAATAATTGAAGTAAGAGAGATTTATCCTGAGTTGTTTCAAGGAGATAATTCCAAGCGTCTACCAGTCTATCATCATCTTGATAGGGACTATAGACTAAGAGATATAGCACCTCCTCAATCTCTGAAGGATTTAGCAAATTATATCGGTGAATATCATCTGGTTCAGTTGTTTCTACTTTTAATTCCTCAAAGTAAGCCACAAGCTCGTCATATGCTTTTTGGTCCTCTTTCCCCACCTCAGGTTTAATCTTCTCCAAGATATAAGCCAAAACTGGAATGCTAGTAATCATTTGTTTACTGCTATTCAATAGAAAAAGAACCGTACTAGGAGAAAAAGATTGTTTGAAAAACCTGATCCAAACTCGAATTTGATTGGCTTTTTGAGAATCCTTAAGGATAGCTTGGCATAAACAATAAGAAGCATACAATTTCGAAATTTCTTTTTTTGCCTCTTCAGGAGACTCTCCATTTTTGTAGGCAGTAGCTCTTTTAACCTTCCAATGCTTTAGTTTATAGTAGTATCCCCAGTACTTATAGTCAGGAATATAGTCTTCCAGCAAGGGAATGATGATAGAGAATTGCTCAGGTTTGTTAAAAATATAAACATCCATTTCCTCTAAAACAGACTGAACAGTGCTCATATCATATCGATATTGACTAAAAAACTGTTGCCACAGATGTTCTTGTTCTTCTACGGTATAGTCAGGGTTCCCTACAATACTTTCAATCGCATTGCGAATCATATACTCTGACTCTAGATAATCACTAAAATCTAAGACATGACTAGAAGCATTCGACTCGTAAGCAGTTGACTCTTCACTTAAAGTTTCAAAATTAAGCGGAGAAGCAACTATTTTTTCTTCTTGATTACTGAAATGCTGATAGGAACTAGCTCCACTTCCAACAGTTTCTTGTCTCGTACTATTAGACCGTGCTTCTCTCAAAGCAGACTGGTAGGCTTCTACAATTTGTTGATAGATTTCTGGTTGGTCCTCAGGATGGTAAAGTTTCACTAACTCAGAATATCGTTTTCGAATAGCCTTAACATCATGAGTTGGCTCAATCCCTAAGATTTCCCATTTGTCCATACAATCCCCTCTCATAGGCCTCGCTCTAGAAACTCTAGATAGTTAGAAAATGATTGATAAATTTTTGGCAAATGATACATAGATGCCTGTCTAACTTCTTCTTCAAAACGTCTAGTCTCTGCCATCAACTCATCTCTTCTTCTACCTAAGAGCATGCTGTATACACGATTGGCCTTTTCAATCAAGAAACGGTAAACCTCAGTTTCTTGAGCATTAATCTTATAACGTGTTAGCTCTACTTGTTTTTCCTTGATTTCATCTTCAGTTAAGGTAATACTCTCTTGAAGAATAACATGATTAAATACTTTCTTTGTTGAATCGATGGTTACTTCTACATCCAAAATCCCATTTAGGTCATAGGTAAATCGAATAGTAAAGCCTTCATGAGCCTTTTTATTAACAGGGACTGGAACTTCCAACTCCCCAAGAAATAAGTTTTGGGAAGCCTTCATCATTTCTCCTTGGTAGACCTCTACCTTCACTTGGCTTTGCCCTAATTCTGCGGTGTAATATTGTTCTGTTCGTGAAGCAGGTAAAGGAGAATTACGCTCTATAATTGGAGAAAAACGATCACCAACAACTGCAGTTCCAAGTGTGAAAGGACAAATATCCGACAACAGTAAATCACGAACCTCTCCTTGACGTTCCTTTATTCCTGCGAGAAGAGCACAGCCTTTTGCAATCATTTTATCAGGATCATCAGCTACCTGTACTGCTTGGTCGATACAGTAAGATAGAAAATCTTGGACTAAACGCAGCTTAGAAGTACCACCAACAAGAACAAAATTTTCGGAGGATACATAACTATAGCGCGCATCCATCAAGGCTCTATCTAGTACTAACTTAAGTCGAGCCAGCAATGGCTGGCACAGCTCATAAAATCGTTGATAAGTCAGATTCAAGGAATATTCCTTGTCCTGATCCATCACTAACATCTGCACTTCTTCATTGGTATTCAGATTCAATTTTGCCTTCTCAGATTGAACCAAAATCTTACTGTAAAACTCACGAGAAATAGATTTCTTAGACAATTGATTAGATGCTAAAAATTCCTCAGCAATAGCTGCAGTAAAATCCTCTCCTCCCAAGCGATTATCACCCGCGATAGACACAATCTCAACAACGTTATCAAACAACTCTACGACTGAGATATCCAGCGTTCCACCACCAAAATCGACGACCACAAATGACTGGTCTTCTTGATTGCTCATCGATTTTTTAGCAAGAGCAGCTGCGGAAGGTTCGTTGATGATACGCTCTATCTTAACTCCTGCAAATTGCCCTGCCAATTTTGTAGCATAACGTTGTGCATCATTAAAATAAGCTGGTACGCTGACGATAACCTCCTCAACCTTTTTACCAAGAAATGTCTCTGCATCTTCCACTAGTTTTCGAATAATAAAAGAACTTAGTTCCTCTGCTCTATAAGTTCTACCCCCTAGAACCAATTCATGTTTACTTCCCATAAAACGTTTGAATTGGGAAAGAGTTTTGTCAGGATGTGTTACCAAACGTTCCTTAGCAATTTTCCCTACAATGATTTCATCGTTATCGTCCAAAGCAACAACAGATGGCGTTAAAAATTCTCCAAAAGCATTTGGAATCAGTTTTACTTGACCCTCTTGATAAACACCTACCAATGAATTAGTCGTCCCTAAATCAATACCTACTATCATCTTCTAACTCCATCTTTTTAAACATACTACTATTATACAGGAAAAGTCCTGTTTTCTTAAACAAAAGATACCATTCATCATCCATTCCATAAAAATAAAAAAAGCTTCATTTCCCTCCCCTAGCTTAAACCACTAGAGAAGAAATGAAACTTTTAAAAATTATTTACCAAGTTTTGCTTTAGCTGCATCTGCAAGAGCTGTGAAAGCTGCTGCATCGTTAACAGCCAAGTCAGCAAGCATTTTACGGTTAACTTCGATTTCAGCCAATTTCAAACCATGCATCAATTGTGAGTATGACAAACCGTTCAAACGAGCTGCCGCATTGATACGTGTAATCCAAAGTTTACGGAAGTCACGTTTCTTTTGACGACGGTCACGGTATGCATAGTAGTAAGAGTTCATTACTTGTTCTTTTGCAGTACGGAACAAGATATGTTTAGCTCCATAGTAACCTTTAGCTAATTTAAGAATACGTTTACGACGTTTGCGTGATACAACGCCACCTTTAACACGTGCCATTTATATTTCCTCCAATATTTCCTAGAATTCTTTACTTACGAATACGCGATTATTTCAAGCGAGTAAGCATTGCTTTGATACGTTTGAAATCTCCTGCATGCACCATAGATGCTTTACGAAGATGACGACGTTGTTTCTTAGTTTTTCCGTGGAAACGGTGAGAAGTGTAAGCACGGAAACGTTTAAGTCCACCAGAACCTGTACGTTTGAAACGTTTAGCTGATGCGCGGTGTGTTTTTTGTTTTGGCATGATATTTTCTCCTTTTTTTAACTTTCTGACAGATTATTTCTTGTCAGTTGCTGGGGCCAACTGCATGAACATTTGACGACCATCCATTTTAGCACGTTGTTCGATGATAGCAATATCTTGAGTTGCTTCAGCGAAGTCTGCTAAAACTTTTGCACCAATTTCTTTATGGGTAATCATACGTCCCTTAAAGCGAATAGATACCTTTACTTTGTTTCCTTTTTCAAGGAACTTACGAGCATTGCGAAGTTTAGTTTCGAAGTCACCCTTGTCGATAACTGGGCTCAAACGAACTTCTTTCACGGTCACAACGCTTTGTTTTTTGCGTTGCTCTTTTTGTTTCTTCTGGTACTCAAATTTGAACTTACCGTAGTCCATAATTTTCGCAACAGGAGGTTTAGCTTGAGGTTGAATGAGAACCAAGTCAACATTAGCGTCGTCCGCAAGTGCTTGCGCTTCGCTAAGTGGTTTGATACCCAATTGCTCACCTTCAAGACCGATTAAGCGAACTTCACGTACACGAATTTCATCATTGATGAATAAGTCTTGCTTTGCTATGGTTTTCACCTCTTTTTTTAGTTTAGAGAAAAACAAGAGCGGACTTGCTAACGCAAATCCGCACTACATGATTATATTTCATTCCTGAAACTTGATCTGTAGGGGCCAGACAACGTTAGTCGCAAGGCGAGAAGTTCTCACTTCTGCTTTTCTCATCTTGTATATGATATCAAGTTTTCCCCTACTTGTCAAGATAAAAATTTATCTTTTTTATTTTTTCTCGATGGAATTTTGATTCAAGTCAGATCCTTAAGTATTGACTCTACTGATTCCGTGAATAGTAAATCTCATGTGGTTTCACATGGTTACCTAGCAATTCAGATACTGTAACAAAGCTATATCCTTGTCCTTGCAGATACTCAATAACTTTTGGCAATGAGTTAACGGATGTTTGATGGATATCATGCATGAGGATGATAGATCCATTTGTCGCTTGACGTTGAATCTCAGTTAAAATAGCAGCCTCATTCTTGCTCTTCCAGTCCAAACTATCAACATCCCACATAATAAAGCTCAAATCCAGGCTGTTGCGGATATCATCTGAAACAGCACCATATGGAGGTCGCATCAATTTTGAACTTGTTCCAAGTACACTAGTAATTGCTGATTCTGTATCCGTAATTTGTTTCTTAGCGTCTTCCAATGACAGTTTTGTTAAAACCGGGTGATTCCAACTATGGTTTCCAACTTCATGACCTTCAGACTGCATACGTTTAAGAATCGACTCATTACCTGCAATATTCTTTCCTTGTACAAAGAAGGTTGCTTTGATCTTATACTTGGCTAGAATATCTAAAGCTTGTGGAGTTGTATTTCCATCTGGTCCATCGTCAAAGGTAAGAGCTACTACTTTTTTATTTTTCTCAGCCTGAGCCTTCTTATAAAGTTCTGCATCCTTTTCAGTTAGATAGGACGATTGGATAACATCAAAGAAGTCTGAAATAGGCAAAGCTATTTCTTCTACATTATTGGTTGCTTTGATTGGATAAAGAACCAATTGACTATCTTTATAGGCAAACTTCCAAGTTGATAATTCTGCCGCTGATAAATCAGCTGAAACTTGATCAACCACTGATTGCTCAACTTGTTTATCCTGAAGAGTAGACTTAAGATCTTCGAGTAATTTTTCCTTAGCTTTGCTTGTATCTGTGAAAAGTTGGTCCAGTGTAAAGACAGAACCATCTTCTTTTAGATAAAGCTGACTGAGTGTGGTATTTTCTAATTCGACAACATTCGAATTTGCCAAATTAAAAACTTGCTTTTTAATCAATCGATTTTCAACCCCAGTTAAAGATGAGTCCCCTTTTTCTGGGTAATAAAAAATCAACTGTTCTTTTCCTTCTACTTTGTCAGTGATATCCTTTACAATCTCATTCTTAACAGAGGAGATAACACTATCTCCAACCATTGGATAATAGGTGATAATCTCTGATTTTTCCTTGCGAAAATGTTCCTTTTGAGTGCCTTGTGAGTAGACTTCATCTTTTTCCTTCTTGAGACTTTCAATCTTTTGTTCGAAAGCATGTTTACTCATCACTTTATAGGTAATTACACTGCCAAGTGCTAACATTGTTAGAAATAAAAGCAAGACAAGAGTGCCAAGCTTTTTATTATTTTTCTTCTTTACTTTATTCTGGGGTAATCTCTTTTTTGTCATAGTTTTATCATATCAAATCAGAGCTATAATTTCAATGAAAACACAGAAGAAAGTCATTTTTAATAGGAAAAGAAAAGTAAAAGAACCCTAGCACATTCTAGGGTTCTTTTTAAAATTAGAAGCGAATACTTTCTCTTGTTTTCTCATAAGAGGTAACAAAACGGTTGGTTACTCCTGGCTCAGCAACTTCTAATGCTTGAGAGATTTTTTCGAAAGATGCTTGGTAATCAAAGGTCGTTTCAAAGATATTCAAAGCTTCTTGGAAAGCTTGTTGAATACGATCATCAAATGATCTGTAACGGTTAGAATATTGAAGCAATTGTTCTGTCAATGTTGCATTTTGAACAATACTGTATGTTTCTTCTTCCAACATATTCATATCATTTGTCGCAATCTCAAGAATACGATTGACAGATTCGATATTCACTTGTGCTTGTTCCAACTCAGCCATTAAGTCTTCTGTACTGTGACTTGCATCAAAGAAGAGCTTCAAGAATTTTTGTGGAATCCCTGGAAGATTTCTCTTCTCCATATAGCGTTTAATGGTATGTAGACGGTTGACGTATACATTTGCTTTTTGACGAGCATTGATGTCATCTTTTTCAATCTGAACAAGGCGTTCGCTGACACCGATTTGGTCATCTTCAATATCTTTTAATGTAGATTGGAGACTTTCTAAACGTTCTTGCAAGACAGAGTATGCTTCTGAAACTTCTGATTGGTCGTTTGTCAATTCTTCAATTGTAGTATTCAAGGCAGAAATATCTGCTTGAAGGCGACGAACTCGATTCACATCGCTTTCTGAAATCAAGTAAGTTTTACCAAGACGTTCGATATCTTTAACCAAGACTTGATTGTTTTCTTTCAAGTGTTGAAGATATGTAGGTAGGGTTGTTACCAATTTCTCGAATGCTTTATGAGCTTCAATTTCACGAGTGAAAATATCATAAAGCGCATTGATTTCTTCTTGGATTTGAAGTATTTCATACTCTGCGTTATCCAATTCTAATTTGCGAATATTTTCGTGATTGTTTTTCAAGGCTTCATATAGAAGTTGAAGTCGTGATTCGATATCAGTTTCTACAAAATGGTAATTATCGTCCAAAAGCTTACGGTAACCTGCTTCTAAATCCTCAAGCTGGTCTGGCAACTCAGTAGTAAGTTTAGCCACAATCGCTGGAATTCTTTCAACGATATGTGTCAACGCAAGAATATGATTTTCTGCGTTATCCAAAATACCTGCTGCTTCAACTGGGTCACCTGAAGAGTTCAAGGTTACAAATTGAGAAAACTCAGATTGGATATTCTCCAATTGTTTTTCAATTTCTGGAAGAGCTTGACCATATTTTTCAGAATCTTCAGCTACAGTATTTTGTAGTTTTTCAAACAAGTCTAAGGCATGCAATACGCGTCCGCTATTTTTTGATTCTTGTTTTTCCAAATCTGACAAAGCATTACGGATGG
>CAUUTJ010000044.1:0-12682 GCA_963548045.1 uncultured Streptococcus sp. | reverse complement strand
CAGCAAAATACTGTTTGACTCTAGAGACACCCGGGGTCAAAAGCACTACAAACATTGCTAAACGGCAATGATAAAAGGGTAGGCTTTCTGTTAAAGGCATCTGATTGACCAAATACCAACCGTAGAGAAGGATCAACTGGGTCGCCTGTAAAATCTGGAAAAATCGCTGGCAAACTTTTTTATCACCATAACGATAGGCAAGAAATACAGTCAATGCCAATAAACTAAATAGACTTCCATACCAAAGAAGGTCAAACCGGGGTGGCTCCGTCGGCTGCGTGCTAAATAAAGCATCCCAAACATTCATGTAACTTTCCTCATTTTCATATAAGCAGGCCTCTTACTTATCTCTATAGAGCCTAGCTTACATTTATTTCTTATATTTTTGTGTTCCAAAGTAGCTATCGGCCTTAAGATAAAGCAAAGCTTCTAATCAATATATTGTTCCCGCTCACCCTGATAAACCTGCCAAAGAATATCCATTTGTTCCTTAGTTATTCTTTTTTCAGATAAGGGAGGGAGAGCCGAAATGTCAAAAAATCCTAATTCAGCAACTTCTTGATTTTCTTGAAATTGTCCATCTAATAACTGACAGTCAAAGACGAACTTTGCATACTGCTTGTTCTGAAGTTGAAAGCGGTTGGTATCAAAAACTGCCAATAAAGAGCTTACTTCTGCCGAAAATCCTGTTTCTTCCTGAACTTCTTTTCGGATATTTTCCTTGGGAGAATATCCTACCTCACCAAAGCCACCAGGTAATGCCCAAGTATCCTCTCCTTGTCCTCTAACCAAACAAATCTTCTGGTCTTGAACAATCCAAGCTCGCACATCCATCAAGGGAGTTGCATAGCTACCTGTTGGTTTTAAAATTGCAGTCAATTCCTCTTGATCGAGCTCTGTTTGATCCTGCAAGATACTTGATAAAATCTGCCGTAAATCCTCATAACGTTCACGGTCAAAAGGATCCTTGGTATAGGTCAGTCCAGTATCAGTAATGGCTAACATTCTCTGCAGAGCCTTAGCAAAATCAGTTGTGCTCATTTTCTAGACTTTCTACTAGCTTAGCTAGATTCATAGAGTTAGAACCTTTAAGTAAGATTTGGTCATGTGCACCAAGACTTTCCTTGACCTGCTTAACCATAGCTTCAAACTGGTCTTCCTCAGCTGTTTTCTTGAAGTAGTAAACATGACCGATTGGAAACATTTGACTAGCTAGTTGCGCCAATTCAGCAATATCTTCACCGTAGAAAATTACGGTATCAAGGGCATCGGGTGTAATGCTCAAAATCATTTGATTATGGAGTTGGACAGACTGGTCTCCAAGTTCTTTCATATCCGCTAAAACTGCGATTTTCTTACCACCTTCATTAGCTGGGATGGCAGAGAAAGTCTCTAAAATCAACTTCATGGCAGTTGGATTGGCATTGTAGACATCTGATAGAATATCCGCACCGTTGGCAGCTTTTTTCCACTCGGTACGATTGCGGGTCAATTCTAAATTTTGGAAGGCTTGATGGATTTGCTCCTCAGTTACTCCTTCTTGCAAAGCAACATAAGATGCAATCATGGCATTGGTCGCATTGTACTTACCAGTTACTGGCAAGTCGAGATCCTGTTCCAAGAAATTAGCCTTGAAAGTTAAGCTATCCTTACGTTCAATCAATTCTGTAATTTCGAGTTCTGCACCTGGACCAAAACGAACCACTTTTTGCTCAGTAGGTAGATAATCCTCTACAATAGGATCAGCTGGTGCTAAAAGCAAGGCACCCTTTTCCATCCCATCAGCGATTTGTAATTTCCCTTTGGCAATTTCAGAACGGTCTTTAAAGAAGGCCAAATGAGCTTCTCCTACCAAGGTCACAATAGCTGTCTTTGGATGAGCTAATTCAGACAAAAGATGGATATCTCCTAGGTGATCCTGCCCCATTTCCAAGACCAGCTTTTCAGTATCATCTGGCATATGAAGAACCGTGTAGGGAAGGCCAATCTCGTTATTATAGTTCCCTTGTGTTTTATAGGTTTTGTAGCTTGTAGAAAGCAAATGGGCCAACATATCTTTGGTAGTAGTCTTCCCGTTTGAACCTGTGACAGCAAAGACATCTACTCCTGTCTTTTGAAGGTAATAGGCCGCAAGTGCTTGAAAGGCAGTTAGGACATCTTCTACCAAGATATAAGGATGGCCTGCTATTTCTTTCTCTGATAAGGTTAAAGCTGCGCCATTTTCAAAAGCCGTCTCGATAAAGTCATGACCATCACGCGCCCCCTTTAGTGGCACAAATAAATCCCCAGATCCAATCAAACGACTATCAAACTCAGCCTTGACTAGCGGGCTATCCGCATATCCTGTCACATCATTTTTTGCATCGACGGCACGCGCAACTTCGTGAATCGTAAGTTTCATGTTTACTCCTTTAAAAAGGGGCAAGGAGTCCTTCCCCGCCCTTATGTCTGTCTTTACAATAGGTGCGCTTCACGCTTGTCAAAACTTTCCTTAGCAAGATCAACTAAACGTTCAATTAATTCTGGATAAGAAATTCCCATATTGTCCCAAAGTAAGGGATACATAGACCATTGAGTAAATCCTGGCATGGTGTTAAGCTCGTTTAGGAAAACTTCTCCCTTATCTGTATAGAAAAAGTCACAACGTGAGAGACCAAGTCCACCAATAGCACGGAAGGCAGCTTCTGCATTTTTACGCATGACTGCTACTACTTCATCACTAATCTTGGCTGGGATATCCATAGTAATCTTGTTATCGATGTATTTTGCTTCGTAGTCATAGAAGGCTACATCTTTGACAACTTCACCAGGAAGCGTGCTCTTGACATCGTAGTTTCCTAAGAGACCAACTTCGATTTCACGTGCATTAACTCCTTGTTCTACCAAGATACGGCTATCGTACTTGAAGGCAAGCTCGAGAGCTTGATGGAGTTCCTCTTTAGTTTCAGACTTAGAAATACCGACACTAGAACCCATATTGGATGGTTTGGTAAAGACTGGGTAGGTTAATTTATCCTCAACTTCTGCAATCTTAGAAGCCAAGTCATCCCCTTCAACAATCGCTACGTAAGGAACTTGGGCAATCCCAGCAGACTCCAAAACACGTTTGGTAGTAATCTTATCCATGGCAAGGCTTGAAGATAAGATATTGCAACCGACATAAGGCATTTTCAAGACTTCTAAGAAACCTTGAACGGAACCATCTTCTCCCATAGGTCCATGAAGAACTGGAAAGACAACGGCTCCTTCTTCGTAGATAGCACTTGGAGCAATTTTCTTGTCCCAATCAATCGTTTCATTGGTCATGAGACGTTCATCTTGTCCAGGAGTTTGGGTAAATTCTTGGGTTTTGATGAAATCACCGGACTGGCTGATAAAGAAGGTTTTGACTGCGAAACGATCATAGTTAACCGCACGCATCACACTCTCAGCTGACAATACAGACACTTCACGTTCTGCACTGCGTCCACCATATAATAAAATTATTGTTTGTTTCATATGATTGTCCTGTTTCTACTAGAATACTTGCTCTTTAGTATATCACATTTGTCTCTTTTTTTAAACTTGAATAGCAAAAAAGAGACTGGATTAAAAATAAATCTAGTCTCTTGATTTCTTGAAATCTTATCTATTAGCTAATTGCCTGTTCTATATCCTCACAGACTAGAGTTCTGTACGATTTTCAATGGCTCTTAAGAGCGTCACTTCATCTGCATATTCGATATCAGCTCCGACTGCTAGACCTCGTGCTAGACGAGTAACCTTGATTCCTGCGGGTTTGAGAAGTCGTGAGATATACATAGAGGTCGCCTCACCATCAGCTGTTGCATTGGTGGCTACGATGACCTCAGAAACTTCGCTATCCATGAGACGTGTCATGAGACTCTTGAGATTGATGTCATCTGGGCTAATCCCATTCATAGGTGAAATTAAGCCGTGTAAGACATGGTAAAGACCGTGGTATTCTTGAATATTTTCCATGGCAGCGACATCGCGACTATCTTCCAGAACCAGAATCGTAGACTGGTCACGACTAGGATCTGTACAGATAGAGCAAGGGTCCTCGTCTGTTAAACGTCCACAAATAGTGCAATAGGTCAATTCTCGCTTGGCCGCAAGGAGATTTTTTGCAAATTCATTGACATCGTCATCCGACATCCCAATGGTATAAAAGGCCAGTCGGGTTGCTGTCTTAATCCCGATACCCGGAAGTTTAGAATAACTGTCAATCAGCTTAGCTATAGGTGTTGGGTAAAGCATGGCTTCCTTTCTAGTTCATTGGATGGTGTTGGTTGTATAGATTGATAATATCGCGAGCAATTGAAGGTCCGATCGTATTGCTTAGATTGGTGTTATGTGGAAATACAACTGCAACTGCAATCTGAGGGTTATCCGATGGAGCATAGGCAACCGCATTGGTATTGGTTGCCTTTTTACCATCAGCTACATAACTTTCCGCTGTACCAGTCTTACCACTGATAGAGACTGCAGCGCCCTCTGAAAGAGAGCGGCCTGTCGTAAGAGCACTTGTTCCGTGCGACACTTGGTAAAATCCTTTTTGTAGAATGGCCATATCTGACTCAGAAATATTGATCTTATTCATTTCAGTACTATCAACTTGCTTAACGAGTTCCCCCAGACCACCTTGCTCGTTGTTGTCATAGACACCTTCTACAATACGAGGAGATAAGCGGACCCCATTATTAGCAATGGTTGCCACATACTGAGCTAACTGCATCGGTGTGTAGTTGTCGAACTGTCCAAAGGCATTATTTAGATAGTTGGCCAAATCGTAGTCTTTAGGAATAAACCCTGTTGACTCATCTGGTAGGTCAATTCCTGTAGAAACTCCTAAACCATATTCACCAAAGGTTGAACGGAGTTTTCCCATGGCAGATTCAAGATTGTTGGTTCCTACTGTCATATTCGGCTGATAAGTTTGCCCCATCATTCCTAGCGCAGTTTGAACCATGTAGGCATTAGATGAATATTCTAGAGCCTCAACGGCTGTAACCGGAAAGGAACCGTAGTAATAAGGGGTATACCAGGAATTGATAGGGGCGGATCCTTGAAAAACGATTGGTTGGTCTGTCAAGGTCTGGTTCCCTTTTAAAACTCCATTTTCCCAACCAGAACTGATGGTTGCTGCCTTAACGACAGATCCTGGTACAAAAACATTGGTCACTGTCCCTAGTGAGTCTGGTGTCAATTCACCAGTCTCCAGATTATGCTTCATCCCTGACATTGCCAATACAGCACCTGTCTTAGGATTAAGGGCTACTGCATAAACGCCTTCTGAGTATTTAGCACCACCATTTGCAAGTTCAGAATTGAAATAACTCTTCAAGAGGCTATCAACACTATCTTGGAAGGTCAAATCAATGGTTAATTTGATGTTTTTACCCTTGCTACCTTCTTCGATATTCTCTACGCTCTCCATGTCTCCGTGCTTGTCCAAATGGATTTCCTTGATGGTCCGTTTACCTTGCAAGACTTCTTCGTATTGTTTTTCAAGGTAAGAAGTCCCGACACGGTCATTGAGCGAGTAACCTTTTTTCAAATACGCATCCACTTCTTCTGCTGGAAGTCCGGATTTTTCACTAGAAACAGTTCCAACAATAGATGAAAGTGAAGTTTCTAAAACCTTTCGATCCCATGAAGTAGAGATAGAAATACCTGGCAATTTCTTAGAAGCAGATGCAATCAGAGCTACCTGCGTATCCGTCAAAGGATCGGTTTGGATATTCCCTGTCGCAAAATTTTCTACTGAATTGAGTTGGCTAAAGAGGTAGATTGCCTTCTTTTCATCATCAGAATAGTTCAGCTGATTCGCTGCAATACTCTCAGCAGCATTATTATAGAGTTCAGATTCAGAAAGTTGATTGCCATCTGAATCATACCGTTTATCTTTTGGAAGAGCTTCGACTGTCTTCTTATAAACTTCGGTATCAGCCAAATAGTAGTCAGCCATTTGACGGTCAGTCAACTCTGGAGAAGTAACTGTTACGTAGTCCAACAATTTTTTAGAAATGTCTTTTAGATCAGCTGCAGTCATCTTGTTGCTTCGTGTGAAGGAAACAACTTGCTTAACGGTATTTTGAACCAAAGGCTTTCCTGCCGCGTCATAGATTTCTCCACGAGCAGAACCCATAGTTACACGAGTTTGACTAGCAGAAGCTAGTTTGTTTTCGTAAAAATCCTTATGAAGAACTTGCATATAAAGCAAACGACCAATAATTGCTAAAAAGAGCAAAATGACGATTGCAAACAACAAATTAAGCCGTATCGGTATCGAGTGGCTATTAAATTTTCTCATACAAATCAATCTCATTTCTAATCAAAATCTTACTTTTCATTGTACCATAATTTAGGGAGAAAATTATGGAAAAAGAAAAGACTTTTCCTTTTTGGCCCAAAAATTATTTTCTATGATATAATAGTGGTAAGCGCTATTTTTATTTGTTAGATTCATCAAAGGAATTCTAGCAAATATCTATAAAAGGAGTCCCATGAATAAGCAAGATATCTCTACGATCATTGATCTTCACTTTGAAGAAATGACCGATTTAGAGCAAGAAATTGCCCACTATTTTCTGCAGGCAGATACGATAAATGATGACCTATCCTCACAACAAGTTACTCAAAAACTTCATATTTCCCAGGCAGCACTCACTCGTTTTGCTAAGAAATGTGGTTTTAAGGGTTATCGTGAGTTCATTTTTAAATATCAACAACAAAAAGACACTCTTTCCACTCCTCAACAGAATATGAATCCCTTGACTCAGAGAGTTCTCAGAAGCTATGCAAACCTACGAGATGTTTCTCAAGGATTGATTGACGATGAACAGTTGGAACGTGTCGCTCAGATGATTGAACAATCAGAACGCGTGTATTTTTTTGGAACTGGAAGCTCTGGTTTAGTTGCACGCGAGATGAAGTTACGTTTCATGAGATTGGGTGTGGTCTGTGAAGCCTTAACAGATTCAGACGGTTTTGCCTGGACGACAAGTATCATTGATGAAAAATGTTTGGTCTTTGGTTTTTCCCTCTCAGGAACAACACCATCTATCATCGATAGTTTATTAGATGCTCAAGATATGGGAGCCAAGACCGTTCTCTTTACAAGCTCTCCCAACAAGGATACCCAAGCATTTACAGAGACTATATTGGTAGCGAGCCAGAACCAGGCCTCTTATATCCAACGAATCTCTGCTCAATTGCCAATGCTCATTTTAGTGGATTTACTCTATGCTTATTTCTTAGAAATTGATCGCGAAAGCAAAGAAAAAATCTTTAATAGCTATTGGGAAAACAAAAAATTGAATGGTTATCGTAGAAATCGCAGAAAGTAAAAATCCTAAATTGTTAAAACAATTTAGGATTTTTTATCACTCAAAATTACTTACATAAGAGTTCAATGGATATTTATCTATAGTCGATAATTTTTCCTAAAGCAATTCAGCTTTCATCACTCGAATCGTAGCTTCTGAAGCAAAACCAAGAAGGGCATTGTCAGAAACGCTAGTCATTTTCACTTTGAAGTCAAAGATTGAATCAGCTTGTTCTGTAAAGTCAATCGTTGGAATCGTGATTGTTTTCTCAGTTTCACCATCTTGGAAGGTTAGGTCAGCTGTTGTGTCCTTATACACTTTACCATGAACCCCTGTTCCTGGTTCTGTTACGACATGGACTGTTGCTGTTCCTTTGCTACCACCAACACGCTTAATGGTTACAGTAGCCGGTTGACCTTTTTGAACTTCATAAGTTGTTTCTTTCATCTCAAACATACCCTTGCCGGCATTGTTGAGTGTGTAGATACCTTCAGTTGCAATAGCTTTTCCAGTCTTGTTAACGAGTTTGATGGTATGTTCACCTGGAGCCAAGTCATCTGTTTCATAAACCATCTGGCTACGTTTACGAGCTGCATTATTGGTTTGAACGTCTGCAACCTTTTGACCATCCACGTAAACGGACATTTCACCGTGGTTTGGATCAACTGTAGACACTACATATGCTTTTGTTCCAGTGAAGCGGTAGGTAACGCTAGCATCTTTTTGGTTAGTCCACATAGATGTCCCGCGGATACCTTCAGATTCGTCATACCAAGTTGTATTTTCTTTATCAGCTGTGGTATTTGAATGGTAATCTAGTCCGAGAGGGTAACCATCTGTTTTCTCGATACTACTTGGTGTCTTATAAACAGAGAAGTTTGTCAAGATTGGAGTCGCTTGTGCACCAGTAATGGTCACGCGAATCTTTTGTGCTTCTACTGGTTGACCTTGGATAAGGCGACGATAACCAACAGTTGAACCTTCACCGTATGGTACCCAACGACCGTTGAGTTCAACTTCAACCTTGAATCCAGAGATTCGTTGACCTTTAGCAATATCTTCTTTGAGTTCAACTACGTCAAAGCGTCTCTTTTGACCTAGATCAACAGTGAATTCTCCTGTCTTAGCATCATTCGCTAGTGCCCAGCTGGTATCATCCTTACCATCTGTTAGGTGGCTTGCTTGATACAAGTGATTCTTACGAGTAGAGCTTGCAGTAACTGTTGCACCCTTAGCAAAGTCAGTCGCATACATTTGGTCCAAGGTTGCTCGGAATTCTTTCAAGCGAGCTACATCTGCATCTGCGAATCTACCTTCTTTATTTGGTGGAATATTGAGAAGAAGAGGCGTTCCACGGCCAACAGATTTGAAGTAAATATCCATCAAATCTTTGATTGATTTTGGTTGTTGATTATCATGGTAGAACCAACCTGAACGGATAGAAACGTCTGCTTCACCGACAGAGTACATATCTCCTTCTGGATCCCCATGGTTGAGATATTCATTCTTCACATCGTCAGTGATTTTAGCTTTCTTGACCTTATGCCAAACTGGATCACCAGCAATCCCACGTTCATTACCAATCCAACGTACACTTGTTGGTTGAGCAGAGAAGATAGCGATATCTCCTTCAGCTTTCTTGATGTACTCGAACCACTTGTCAAAGGTGTAGGTTACTTTTTGAGCTCCGCTACCACGCGCACCATCCATCCAGACTTCGATAAATTTACCATTATTTCCGTATTTAGGATTGCCAAGGATTTCCTTGAGTTGGTTGAGATAGTATTCGTTGTACTCTTTCTCAGTTGCAACATGATATTTAGGATGGTTGGCATCCCATGGTGATAGGTACACACCCATATTCATGTCATACTTAGTTGCTGATTTTGAGATTTCTTCAAGAAGGTCACCCTTACCATTTTCCCATGGACTAGCAGCTACGGTATGTTTTGTATATTGAGAAGGATAAATTACAAATCCGTCATGGTGTTTAACAACCATGATAGTTCGTTTGAATCCGGCATCCTTCAATGTCTTGATCCACTGATCTGTATCAAGGTTTGTTGGATTAAAGTACTCAGGATTTTCTCTACCATTTCCCCACTCAGAGTTGGTATATGTATTCATACCATAGTGGATGAAGGCAGCCAATTCTTCCTTGTGGTAGTCCAACTGAGCCTTGCTTGGAAGTGGACCGTAGGCAGCAATTTCTGTTTCTTGATTCTTAGGGGACATAGCGCCATTTTTATGTTTTTCTTGTTGATTATAGGGCAATAATTGCTCTCCTTTTACTAAAATCTATTAATATTACTGATATAGATTTAAATTAAGTTTAATATACTATATCGTAAATGAAAATGCAATATTCCATAATATTAGTATGCAAGTGACTTTTTACCTTTATTCAAAAAACCTAAATTGGCAAAGCCAATTTAGGATTGTTTGATTCTAAAATGATAGTAGGCACCGAGCATACCGGCAGTATTCTGATGGTGGGCAAATTCAAGTTGTGTCTTGTCTGCCAAGCTTGGAACGAGGGCATCTTTCAAAGCCTTACGGATTTTAGGTTTCAAAATTGCTTCTTGCCCCATGATGCCACCGCCAAGGATGACAACTTCTGGATTAACCACATAACAAATATTCGCTAAACCTTTGCCCAGATAATCTACCATACGGTCAATCCCCTCCATACAGAGTTTATTGCCTTCGGTAGCTTCTTTAAAAACTCTACGACCATTCCAATGCTCTACATCTTCCCCATGGGCATCAGCTACATACTTCACCAAAGCAGTTGTAGATGCTAAATCTTGGAAGGCTCCATCCTGCATATGCATATAGCCAACTTCACAGGCTGAATTGCTGAATCCGTGAAAAATCTGACCATCAATGATTAAGCAACCACCGATACCTGTTCCAATGGTTAAGCATAGCGTTATGCCTGCACCATCTCCTGAACCAGATACCGCTTCTGCTAGACCTGCGCAGTTGACATCATTTTCAATCTCACAAGGAACTTGGAAACTTTCTTCAATTTCTTTTTTAAATTGAGTCCCTGCATAGTTTGGGATCTGTGGACCAGCATAGAAAATCTCACCCTTATCAGGATCAACCATTCCCGCTGAGGAAATAGCCACACCAGCCACTGGTCCTTTTTCTAGATAGCTAGCTACGATATCTTTTGTTTTCTGTAAAATGTGTGGACCGCCCTTATGAGCCTCAGTCGCTACTTCGTGAGACTCAACAAGTTGTCCATCTTGGTCAATCAAACCATATTTGATATTAGTTCCACCAATATCAATTGCAACGTAATTAGTCATAAAACCTCCTATTGATTAGAGGAAACGCTCCTTAGTTTCACGAATCAATTGAGCAGCTGCTTCTACAACTGGACGATCTTCTTCGGTCACTGGTGTAAGTGGAGAACGAACTGATCCGATATTAAGCCCTTCATTGATTTTCAAGACTTCTTTGATAACACCGTACATATTTCCATGTGCAGCAGTCAATTTACCAATGATAGCATTGATTGCATATTGCAATTCACGCGCTGTTTCTAGGTCTTTATCTGCAATCAATTGGTTGAGTTTCAAGAAGAGTTCTGGCATAGCACCATAAGTACCACCGATACCAGCTTTAGCACCCATGAGACGACCACCGAGGAATTGTTCATCTGGACCATTAAAGACGATATGATCATCACCACCAAGACTTACAAAAGTTTGGATATCTTGAACTGGCATTGAAGAGTTTTTAACACCGATTACACGTGGGTTCTTCAACATTTCTGTGTAAAGACTTGGTGTCAAAGCAACACCTGCCAATTGAGGAATGTTATAGATAACGTAGTCTGTATTTGGTGCAGCAGCACTAATGTCGTTCCAGTATTTTGCAACTGAGTATTCAGGTAAGCGGAAGTAAATTGGTGGGATTGTTGCAATAGCATCCACTCCCAAGCTTTCTGCATGACGAGCAAGTTCGATACTATCTTTAGTATTGTTGCAAGCCACGTGAGCAATGATAGTCAACTTACCTTTAGCAACTGCCATCACTTCTTCCAAGATCAATTTGCGGTCTTCTACGCTTTGGTAGATACATTCACCTGAAGAACCATTGACATAAAGCCCTTGAACACCTTTATCAATAAAGTATTGTACCAAGGCACGAGTACGTTCTGGGCTAACTTCACCCGCATCATCATAACATGCGTAGAAGGCAGGAATGACACCTTCATATTTTTTTAAATCTGACATAGATTTCTCCTAAGATTTCTTTTTTCTGCTTTGAGCAGATGATTTTTTACTATTTTAGTATACACCTTGTAAAAAGCGCTTTCAATACATCTCAGCCACTTAGATTTTAATTTCTATTCATCTCCCATAGCTTTTCATGTTTGAAAGTAGTTTCATATCATTTTCAATCTGCTTGATATTTAGCAAACAATTTTTCCATTAATCCAGCTTGGCAAAAGGCAAGAAGACCAAAGCCAAAGAGTAGAAATGCTGATCCACCGAGCACTAGAGTAAAGCCTGATAGATAGAGAAGCATAATGATTAATAAAATAATCGCAAGCATCAAGAAGAACCACACGAAGTTAAAACTTACCAAGATCAAGCCCTTTTGGAGCACTTCTTTCCAAGTTAATGCATAGCGTGCAGCAATTGGATAGCTAGCCAACATAACTAGAGTTAAAAATATCAGAATTCCCAAACAAATAGCTTTAATGAGTTGAAAGGCAACACCAGTTTGACTCCAAAATAGTGATAAGTCAACTACACTGATCAAAAAGATTCCTAGTTCCAACAAACCTAACTGGAGACCTAATTTCAAATTTTGCTTAAAGGCTCTCATATACGTTTTAAAAACAGGAACACGACGACTACTCTTAACTTCGAAGATTGTCTGATAGAGACTGATTTTCGCTACTCCGATTGTCACAATAGGCAAACAAGACACAACAAAGAGTAGGTTAACCGTCACGATATCTAAAACCTTCTCACAAAAACGCATCAGAAAGTTATCCGTATCGAATGCCGCTTTTATCAATCCAGATCCTTTATGTGCCATTGTTTGCTCCTCCTAACTGACTAATCGATTAAAATTTTAAATAAGTATTTGCGAACTTTATCTTCCATACCTGCATAACCGTTAGGCTGATGAGGTTCTCCTGGGAAGAAAACTGCAAAATTGTGATATCCCAACAAGAGTGGGTATTGTTCATGACAATGGACAAAGCCGATATCGCTAGCTTCGTCAAAGGCTACAGCCTCATCTTTGACACGAGAACCATAGCTAGAGTACTCATGCCCTTCAACCAACAAATGCAAATCTGCATATTTTTTATGATGCTCAAA
>CAUUTJ010000043.1:0-12820 GCA_963548045.1 uncultured Streptococcus sp. | reverse complement strand
GCATGGACAGAAAAGCAGACAAGAAGGGTGTGGCTATCACTGAAATGGCCTTTATTGCCCCAAGTGAAGCGCCAAAAGACAATACAGCTTCTAAACTTCTAGTAGATGGTAGAGAGCTTGCTGAGTTCTCTGAAGCTCGCAAGGACTATCAAGTAACCTATAGTGGAAACCGTCCTAAAGTAACTGTTGAAGCTGGTGAAAATGTAGCAGCAACTGTTGTTGATAGTGGCGATGACAAACTCCCAGTTTTGGTTCATCTCGTTTCAGAAAGTGGTAAACACGTCAAAGAATATCGCATTCAATTAACTAGAGCAGAAGTTGAAAGTGCCAAGACAGAACCAGCCGTATACGATATTCCAGAATATACTGGAGGTGTGAACGGAGAAGAGGCAGCCATTCTTGAAGTTCCAGAATTTACAGGTGGAGTGAATGCAGTAGAAGCAGCAGTCAATGAAGTTCTAGAATTTACAGGTGGAGTGAATGCGGTAGAAGCAGCAGTCAATGAAGTTCCAGAATACACTGGCGGTGTAAATGCAGTAGAAGCAGCAGTTAATGAAGTTCTAGAATACACTAGTCAGGTAAATGGAGTAGAAGGTGTTACTCATGATGTTCCACACTTCAAAGGTAGCATTCATGGTAGAGAAAAAGCTGCACACCAAGTTCCAGAATTTACTGGACGTGTGAATGGTTCAGCCCCAACTACCCGTGAAACTCCAGCATACGGAGATGAGCAGTCACAAGTAGCTCTTGCTATGTCTCAAGATAAGACTTATCAAGCGCCTGCTAGCCATCAACATATTCTCCCAGAAACAGGTACTAAAGAAAATGCTACTCTTGCAACAGCAGGCCTTGTAGGTATGCTTCTTGGATTGTTTACAATGGGGAAGAAAAAAGACCAAGACTAGAATGATTTAATATCATCTAAATCCTAGAGATTGGATGGCTGAACCCATCTCGACAATAAAAAGTGGACAAAGCTAGTTCCTTAATGATAGGACTAATATTTGTCCGCTTTTTTATATTTCTTCGTATAAAAATACCTAGGCACAGATGTTAAAGTTGATTACCAACTTCATAAATAATAAAAAACAAATAAGAAAGCCCTTTGTGGCTTTTTTATTTTCATAAAAATGGTAAAATAGTAAGAGTAGAAATGGAGTTCTAGAAATGAAACGTATTGATCAATTTAAAAATAAGAAAGTATTAGTCCTAGGATTAGCCAAATCTGGTGAGTCTGCAGCACGTCTCTTGGACAAGCTAGGTGCCATTGTGACGGTTAATGATGGTAAACCTTTTGAGGAAAATCCAGCAGCTCAGAGCCTTTTAGAAGAGGGGATTAAGGTTGTCACAGGTGGACATCCATTGGAATTGTTGGACGAAGATTTTGCCTTGATGGTAAAAAATCCAGGAATCCCTTATAGCAATCCAATGATTGAAAAAGCACTGGAAAAAGGTATTCCAGTCTTGACTGAGGTTGAGTTGGCCTACTTGATTTCAGAAGCTCCAATCATCGGCATTACTGGTTCAAATGGTAAGACAACGACAACAACCATGATTGGAGAAGTTCTGACTGCTGCAGGACAAAATGGGCTTTTATCAGGTAACATCGGATATCCTGCTAGTCAGGTGGCTCAGACAGCAACAGATAAGGATACCCTTGTCATGGAACTTTCTTCATTCCAATTAATGGGAATCCAGGAATTTCATCCTGAAATTGCTGTTATCACGAACCTGATGCCAACACATATCGACTATCACGGTTCTTTTGAAGCTTATGTCGCAGCTAAGTGGAATATCCAAAACAATATGACAGATGCTGATTACCTAGTATTGAACTTCAACCAGGAATTAGCCAAGGAACTTGCGACAAAAACAAATGCGACTGTAGTACCATTCTCAACACTTGAAAAGGTTGATGGAGCTTATCTTGAAGATGGTTATCTATACTTCCGTGGAGAAAAAGTCATGGCAGCTGATGAAATCGGTGTTCCAGGTAGTCACAATGTAGAAAATTCTCTTGCAACCATTGCTGTTGCTAAACTTCGTGGTGTGGACAATGAAACCATAAAGGAAACCTTGTCAGCCTTTGGAGGAGTTAAACACCGTCTCCAGTTTGTAGACCAAATCAATGGGGTGAAATTCTACAACGATAGTAAGTCAACAAATATCTTAGCAACTCAAAAAGCCTTGTCAGGATTTGATAATAGCAAGGTTGTCTTGATTGCTGGTGGGTTGGACCGTGGGAATGAATTTGACGAATTGGTTCCAGATATTACTGGACTTAAGAAAATGGTCATCCTCGGTCAATCTGCAGAACGTGTCAAACGTGCAGCGGATAAAGCTGGTGTGGCTTATGTGGATGCAACAGATATTGCTGACGCAACTCGCAAGGCTTCTGAACTTGCGGAAGAGGGAGATGTTGTTCTCCTCAGTCCTGCCAATGCGAGCTGGGATATGTATGCTAACTTTGAAGTGCGTGGAGATCTTTTCATCGACACTGTAGCGGAGTTAAAGGGATAATATGAAAAAAATAGTATTTACTGGTGGGGGAACGGTTGGACACGTTACCCTCAACCTTTTGTTAATGCCTAAGTTTATCGAAGATGGCTGGGAAGTTCACTATATTGGTGATAAGAACGGGATTGAGCATCATGAAATTCTCAAGTCAGGTTTGGACGTCACCTTCCATTCTATTGCTACAGGGAAATTACGTCGTTATTTCTCATGGCAAAATATGGTTGACGTCTTTAAAGTTGCGTTTGGAATCCTTCAATCGCTCTTTATCATGCTTCGACTTCGTCCACAAGCTCTCTTTTCTAAGGGAGGATTTGTATCTGTTCCTCCTGTTATCGCAGCGCGAGTATGTAGAGTGCCAGTCTTTATCCATGAGTCTGACCTCTCTATGGGCTTAGCCAATAAAATCGCCTATAAGTTTGCGACCAAGATGTACTCTACTTTTGAACAAGCGTCTAGTCTCACTAAGGTAGAGCATGTAGGAGCTGTGACAAAGGTTTCTGGTCCTACGGTGGAAGAACCTGAAGAAATGGTGGATATCCGAACTTATTTTGATAGTAAGTTACCAACCCTTCTATTTGTAGGTGGTTCTGCCGGTGCGCGTGTCTTTAACCAATTAGTTACAGACCATAAGGAAGAGTTAACTAGTCGCTACAATATTATCAATCTGACAGGGGATGCTAGTTTAAATGAACTCAGTTCAAACCTCTATCGTGTTGACTATGTGACTGACCTTTATCAACCACTCATGAATCTGGCTGATGTGGTCATTACTCGTGGTGGTGCCAATACTATTTTTGAGCTCCTTGCTATGGCTAAATTGCATGTCATTGTGCCTTTGGGGCGTGAAGCTAGCCGTGGAGACCAGATTGAAAATGCTGCCTATTTCGTGAAAAAGGGCTATGCTGAAGAGTTGCAAGAGAGCGACTTGACCTTGTCTACTTTGGAAGAAAAAGTAAATCAACTTTTGACCAACAAAGACAACTATCAAAACAAGATGAAGAATTCTCAGGAATTAAAATCTGTGGCAGATTTTTATGAGCTACTAAAAAAAGATTTATCATAAGGAAAATTGATGTCAAAGGATAAAAAGAATCAAGACACTCAAGGCAAGGAATTGTCAGAGTGGCAAAAACGAAATCAAGAATATCTTCAAAAAAAAGCAGAAGAAGAGGCGAAACGTGCTGAACAAGAAGCTCGTGAAAAAGAAGAACAAGCAGCAAAGTCTGCTTCTGAAAATACTCAAGAATTGTCAGAATGGCAGAAACAAAACCAAGAGTATTTGAGTAAAAAAACGGAAGAGGAATCTGTAAGTTCTGAAGAAGTGGACCAAGAGTCTGAAAAAACTGAAGAGAAAAATTCGGATACTAGTGATGAAGCTTCAGTTGAAGAAATTGAAGATAAGAACACGGAGGAAACAAAAGCTTCTCAAGAGGAGTCTAAGAACCAAAATAAAGTAGAGCCTGAAAAAGGTGAAGCAAAGGTTAAGGAAGATAAAAAGAGGAAAATAAAAAATAAAACCCCAAAACCTCCTATTCCATCTGTCCATATCTGGCGAGCAGTTACGATCCTCGTCCCTAGCTTTCTAATCTTATTCTTGTCCATTTATCTTCTAACTCCTTTGTCTACTCTGAAACATATTGATGTTACAGGTACAGTACAGACAACTGCAGACCAAGTCAAGGAAGCTTCTGGTATTCAGGATAGTGACTATACGATTAGCTTGCTTTTAAATAAAGATAAGCATGCTGAAATGGTAAAATCAGATCACTGGATTGAATCGGCTAAGATAGTTTATCAGTTCCCGGTTCGCTTCACCATTGAAGTGAAGGAGTTTGAAATTGTAGCCTATTCTGTTTCAGGTGATAACTATTATCCAATCTTATCTAGTGGAAGTATTGAACCAACAGCTGTTAATGCGGCTAACTTACCTGAAAAATACATATCCGTTCTCTTTAACGATGAGGAGCAGATAAAAACCTTAATTTCTCAGTTAAATGATGTTAGTCCAGAAATTAAGCAGGAAATCCAGAAGATTGAACTTGCCCCAAGCAAGGCAACTAGTGACCTTCTTAAGATTACCATGTATGACTCAAATGAAATTTTAGTTCCTCTATCAGAACTTGGGAAAAAATTGCCTTACTATAGTAAAATTAAGCCACAGTTAACAGTTCCTAGTGGGATTGATATGGAAGTCGGTATTTATAGCTATAGTTTGGCAGATAAAGCTCTAGAAGAAGAAAGAATCAAAGCTCAAGAAGAGGAAAAGAAGAAAAAAGAAGAAGAGGAAAAGAAAAAGCAGGAAGAAGAAAAGCAAAAACAAACTGAGCAAGGCAATCAAGGTCAAACAACACAAACGACTCAAACCACACGAAGTCGCTAAGCATCAAACGATGTTACTCAGTTTGATGACTGATAATGTTTTAGACTAATTCAGTTACTTGTTTTTACTTGACAAGTACCGCTTTAAATAATAGAATAGTAAAAAACCTTTAAAGCGGTCCAGAGAGGCAGCTAAGGTTAACGGTGAAAGGGTGAATTCTACCCATTTTTCGTGGAACCTTGCTGTAGGCAGGTTCCTTTTTTCATGCTCTCTCGCTGACAAAGGTAAAAGGAGAAAAGTATGCGCGAATCTCGTCCGGTTATTGCACTTGATTTTCCAAGTTTTGAGGCAGTCAAGAAGTTTTTAGCACAATTTCCAGCAGAAGAGAGCCTCTATCTAAAGGTAGGTATGGAGCTCTATTACGCCACAGGTCCGGAGATTGTTTCTTATTTGAAAGACTTAGGTCATAGTGTCTTTCTAGATCTCAAACTTCATGATATTCCCAATACAGTTAAGTCTGCCATGAAGGTTTTGTCTCATCTGGGTGTTGATATGACCAATGTTCATGCCGCAGGTGGTGTAGAGATGATGAAGGCTGCGCGTGAAGGTCTTGGGAAAGAAGCCAAATTGATTGCTGTTACCCAGTTGACTTCAACTTCTGAAGAACAAATGAGAGACTTTCAAAATATCCAAACCAGTCTTCAAGAATCGGTCATTCATTATGCCAAGAAAACTGCTGAAGCTGGATTAGATGGTGTGGTATGTTCAGCTCAGGAAGTCAAGCTTATCAAAGAAGCAACAAGCAAAGATTTTATCTGCCTGACACCGGGTATTCGACCAGCAGGGGCTGCAGTTGGAGACCAAAAACGAGTCATGACGCCAGCAGATGCTTATCAAATTGGTAGTGACTACATCGTTGTCGGTCGCCCGATTACTCAAGCCACTGATCCAGTAGCAGCTTATCATGCTATCAAAGATGAGTGGAACCAAGACTGAAATTAAAGAAATAGATTATAAAAACAAAAGGAGAAAACCATGACACTTGCTAAAGACATTGCTAGCCATCTATTGAAAATTCAAGCCGTTTACCTCAAACCAGAAGAACCTTTCACTTGGGCATCCGGTATCAAGTCACCGATTTATACGGACAATCGTGTGACGCTTGCTTACCCAGAAACTCGTACCTTGATTGAAAATGGTTTTGTAGAAGCCATCAAGGCAGAATTCCCAGAGGTAGAAGTGATTGCAGGAACAGCGACTGCAGGGATTCCGCATGGTGCCATCATCGCTGACAAGATGGACTTGCCATTTGCCTATATTCGCAGCAAACCAAAAGATCACGGTGCAGGAAATCAAATCGAAGGCCGTGTGGCCCAGGGTCAAAAGATGGTCGTTGTCGAAGACCTTATTTCAACTGGTGGTTCAGTTCTTGAAGCCGTTGCTGCTGCCAAACGTGAGGGAGCAGATGTTCTTGGTGTTGTGGCTATTTTCAGCTATCAATTACCAAAAGCTGATAAAAACTTTGCGGATGCTGGTGTTAAACTAGTGACGCTTTCAAACTACAGCGAGCTCATCCACCTAGCACAAGAAGAAGGCTACATCACACCAGAAGGACTCGACCTCCTAAAACGCTTTAAAGAAGACCAAGAAAATTGGCAAAATGCTTAAGGTATATAAAAAAAAACAGATAATCCTTAGGATTACCTGTTTTCTTTTTGTTACATTTATTAGCTGTTAGTCTACTTTTCCACCTTCAACAACCAGGTCATCTGCTTTAGCAGCATCACCGTAGGTTGGGTGAAGTGTTTTTTCATAATCCTTGTGGAAGAAGTTTTCTTTACCTAATTTTTCGATTTCTTGGTTGATGTAGTCAAGAAGTTCTTGGTTACCTTTTTGAACTGCTGGTGCAATAGTATCTGGGTCACCAAGAGAAGTAATTCCTACCTCATATCCTTTATTTTCAAGTGCCCAAGCTAGAACTTCAGTATTGTCAGTAGAGAAGGCATCTCCACGTCCGTCAAGAAGGGCTTGGTAGGCATCACTATATTGGTCGTATTTTTGAAGTTTTACTTCTGGGTGATTTTTCTCAAAGTAAGTTTCAGCAGTAGTTCCTTTTGTAACGATCAAGGTTTTGCCTTCAAGTTCTTTAACGTCCTTGATGAGTTTATCTTTTGGTGACACAACACCGAGAGAAACTTTCATGTAAGGAAGGGCAAAGTCAACTTGTTTTTTACGTTCGTCAGTAACTGTGAAGTTAGCAAGTGTGATATCAACCTTGTTTGAAATCAAGTATTCAGCACGGTTAGCTGCATCAACTGATACATATTTCGGTTTGACACCAAGGTCTTGTGCTAATTGGTTACCAAGTTCGATATCGTAACCTTGGTAAGAACCGTCGTTGTCAACATAACCAAATGGTTTTTTGTCTCCAAATACCGCGATTCGAAGTTCCCCACTTTTCTTAATTTCATCAATAGTGCGAGCTTTGGCAGTTGCCTTAGTAGACGAAGCATCAGAGCTTCCGCCTGAACTACAAGCTGTGACAAAGATAAGTGCAAATGCTAGAGCAAAAACAGTTAGAAGTGGTTTGAGTAGTTTCATAATAATCTCCTTTATTGATTATAGATATGAGCCAAACTGGCTAAAGTCAAAGACGTTTAAAAATTCTTGTGCTCGTTTTGTTTGTGGATTTGTGAAGAATTCTTGAGCAGTTCCTTCTTCAGCAATCTTCCCTTGGTCAAGGAAGATGATGCGGTCCGCAATAGCTTGGGCAAACTGCATTTCATGGGTTACCAGAATCATGGTACGCCCTTCTTGAGCCAAGTCATTGATAAGTTCCAGAACCTCACGCACCATTTCAGGATCCAGTGAAGCCGTCACCTCGTCAAAAAGAATGATTTCAGGATGCATGAGAAGGGCACGGACGATAGCAACTCGTTGCTTTTGTCCACCAGATAATTGACGCGCAAAGCTATGTTGTTTATCCAACAATCCTACACGTTCTAGTAACTGTAAGGCTTCTTGTGTTACTTCTTTCTTGTCACGTCCTTGAGCCTTGATAGGTCCTAAGATAAGGTTTTGAAGGACATCTAAGTGAGGAAAGAGTTCGTAACTTTGAAAGACCATACCAATCTTTTGACGAACTAGGTGAAAATCTTTTTTATTTTCAACGATGGATTGACCATCCAGCAGGATATCTCCGCCTTGAATAGTTTCTAATCCATTGAGACAGCGAAGCAGGGTACTTTTCCCACAACCAGAAGGTCCTAGGATGACGACCACTTCCCCCTTTTTAATATCTAGGGAAAGTCCTTGGAGGATAGGATTGTCTCCGAAGGATTTTTTTAGGTCCTTGATTTCTAAAATAGTTTCAGACATTTAGTTCCTCCAATGTTTTTCTAGATGAGTAGATAGTTTGGAAATAGGGAAGCAGACTGCGAAATACAAGACTAAGATGGTTCCATAAATCCAAAAGGAAGCGGTTGGAATCGTTAGACGATTACTATCGATGATTTGTTGGCCAACCTTGGTAACTTCAACAACCCCAATCAAAACAACCAAGGAAGTCGTTTTAATCATCCGAGTGACAAGATTGATAGCTTGTGGTAATAGTCTTCTCAAGACCTGTGGGATGATGATGTAGTAGTAGAGTTGGAACTTGGTCAAGCCTAGCGCTTGACCGCTCTCAAACTGATGTTTCGGTAGGGAAGTGATCGCCCCACGAACCAGATCTCCCATCTCAGCCGTTCCCCAGAGGGTGAAAACGATAATAGCAGAAGTCTCTCCAGAGATATTGATATTAAAGTTTCGAGCTAGGCCAAAGTAAACGATGAAAAGTAGTACCAGCTGAGGCATAATCCGTATAAATTCTAGATAAAAACGTGTCAAGAAACGAATGATTCTAGAATGAGAGGTCATGATGATACCCATAACCGTTCCGAAAATCATGGATAAGAGGACAGACAGGATAGAAATTCCAATCGTGACTCCCAATCCTTGTAAAATTCTCAGTAGATTATTTCCCTGAAAGAGTACTTGCATTCCCGAATCCTGCATGACGGAGCCTCCTTTCTATCCAGCTAAAGACTAGTGAAATAGGTAGAAGCATGATCAGGTATGCAACCACCAACATGGCTAGTGCGATATCTGTTTCATAGTAGAGGCCAATCAAGTCCTTAGCAACGTACATAAGGTCAGCAAGGGCAACTGCTGAAAAGACAGAAGATTCCTTGATGAGGAAAATAACATTGGCACTAAAGGATGGTAGAGCCACCGCAGTCGCTTGTGGAAGAACCACGTAACGAAAGACCTGAAATGGAGTAAGCCCAATAGCTAAACCAATTTCATGCTGGGTTTGACTGACGGCTTCTAGCCCGCTTCGGAAGGATTCTGCCATGTAGGAACCACCTAAGAATATGAGCCCGACTGTTGCACAGACTTCTGAAGAAAGAACAATCCCTATTCGAGGTAGACCGAAGTAGAGAAAGAAAAGTTGTATCAAAAGGGGTGTATTTCGTGACAATTCGATATAGGCTGTTGCCAATTGTGAGAGAACAGGAACTCGGTAATGCCGGATGACGCTGACGATGAGTCCAACCAAAAAAGAACCTAAAATCCCCCAAACTGCAATATGTAAGGTCAGAAAGAATGCCTTTTGATAGAGTGGTAGATATTGTTCAACAATGGACCAATCCAAAAGTAGAACCTCCCATCTAGGAAAATGATACAGTTATTGTAGCACTAAAATAGATGTTTGGATAATATGTATTTTTTATTGCGGTGATTAAAAATATTTATAGAAAAAAATGTCGAAATCCAAAATCTTTCAGTTGACAAATGTAGATTTTAAGAGTATACTTATGTTTATGATTGACAAATGTAGATTTTGGAGGAGATAACCATGCAAATTTCAGATGCAGAATGGCAGGTCATGAAGATTATCTGGATGCAGGGAGAACAGACTAGTACTGATCTCATAAAAGTATTAGAGAAAAGGTTCAGCTGGTCCAAATCCACGATCCAGACACTCTTGGCTCGTTTGGTGGAGAAAGAATGTTTGACTCGGGAAAAACAGGGCAAGTCCTTTGTGTATTCGTCCCTTTTAACTCCAGATGATAGTAGGGGCTTAATGGTTCAGGATATCAAAGACAAGCTTTGTTCTCGCAGAATAAAGCTCTTGCTAGCTGATTTGATTGAAGAATGTGACTTTACCCTAGCTGACTTGGAAGGCTTGGAAGAAGTCATTTCTAAGAAAAAAGCGAGTGCTGTAACAGAAGTAAGATGTAATTGTATGTAAAGGAGACGCTATGTTAAATCTATTTGTATCTATTATTGTTCTAGGAATGATTGCCTTTATCCTCTTTTGGTTTTTCAAAAAACCGCAAGAAGATGCTAAGAGAGCCCAGCAAAAAAATGGCTATCAGGAGATTCGAGTGGAGGTCATGGGAGGCTATACTCCAGGAACCATTATCCTTAAAAAATCGCAGCCAGCTCGCATTATTTTTGATCGAAAAGATCCGTCACCTTGCTTGGATCAAATCGTATTTCCAGACTTTGGTGTGCATGCAGACCTACCTATGGGAGACCAATATGTGGTTGAAATCACTCCTCAAGAAGTCGGAGAATATAGTTTCTCTTGTGGCATGAATATGATGCACGGTAAGATGATTGTAGAATAGGAGAATGATATGACTGAAATTGTAAAAGCAAGCCTTGAAAATGGCGTTCAAAAAATCCGTATCACGGCAGACAAAGGCTACCATCCAGCCCACATTCAACTGCAAAAAGGGATTCCTGCTGAGATTACCTTTCATCGTGTGACACCATCAAACTGCTATAAGGAAATTCTCTTCGAAGAAGAAGGGATTCTAGAACCAATCGCTCAAGATGAGGAAAAAGTCATTCGTTTTACTCCTCAAGACTTGGGTGAGCATGAATTTTCATGTGGCATGAAGATGCAAAAGGGGACCTACACCGTTGTTGAAAAAACTAAAAAGTCTCTCAGTCTGTTACAGCGTTTTTGGATTACTAGTATCTTTACTGTGCCTCTTGTGATTCTCATGATTGGGATGTCTACAGGAGGAATTAGTCACCAAGTCATGCGTTGGGGCACCTTTTTAGCCACAACACCCATTATGCTGGTAGCTGGAGTTCCATATATCAGAAGCGCCTGGGCTAGTTTTAAAAAGCACAATTCCAACATGGATACCTTGGTTGCTCTGGGAACCCTAGTGGCCTATTTCTATAGCTTAGTTGCCCTCTTCACTGGTCTGCCCGTTTACTTTGAAAGTGCTGCATTTATCCTCTTCTTCATTCTTTTGGGAGCAGTTTTTGAGGAAAAAATGCGAAAAAATACTTCGCAGGCAGTCGAAAAATTATTAGACCTACAAGCAAAAACAGCAGAGGTTTTGCGTGATGATGTTTATGTTCAAATACCTCTAGAACAAGTCAAAGTTGGGGATCTCATTCGTGTTCGACCAGGTGAAAAAATTGCCGTTGATGGGATTGTCTTAGAAGGTGAAACGAGTATTGATGAATCAATGGTGACTGGGGAAAGTATTCCAGTAGATAAGTCTGCCGGTGATACTGTCATTGGTTCAACCATCAATAATAGTGGTACAATCATTTTTAGAGCTGAAAAAGTTGGTTCTGAGACTATGCTGGCTCAGATTGTAGACTTTGTGAAGAAAGCTCAAACCAGTCGTGCTCCAATTCAAGATTTGACAGACAAGATTTCTGGAATTTTCGTACCAGCAGTTGTCATTTTAGGACTTCTTACTTTTTGGGTTTGGTTTGTTTTACTTGGAGATAGCTTTGTGACTTCCCTTCTCTACGGAGTTGCTGTTTTGATTATTGCCTGCCCTTGTGCTCTTGGGCTTGCGACACCGACAGCACTTATGGTGGGAACAGGGCGAAGTGCCAAGATGGGGATTCTTCTCAAAAATGGTACAGTTCTACAGGAAATCCAAAAAGTTCAAACCATTGTTTTTGATAAGACAGGAACCTTGACCGAAGGGAAGCCAGTAGTGACAGATGTTATCGGAGATGAAGGAGAAGTGCTAAGTTTGGCTGCTTCATTAGAAGATGCCTCTCAACACCCGCTAGCTCAAGCTATTGTCAATCGTGCATCTGAACTAGGAATTAGCCTTTACCCAGTGGAAAACTTCCAAGCTTTGCATGGAAAAGGTGTGACTGGGATTATTAATGGTAAGCAAGTCTTGCTGGGGAATGCTAAGCTCTTAGCTGACCTTGCTATTCCACATGATTATCAAGAACGATTTGATTTGCTTGAGAAAGAAGCAAAAACAGTTGTCTTCCTATCCGTGGATGGTCAGTTAAAAGGCTTAATTGCCTTGCAGGATGTCCCTAAGGAAAATGCTCAGGAAGCCATTGCTAAATTGAAAAAACGTGGTCTTAGAACGGTCATGCTTACTGGAGATAATGCTGGAGTAGCCCATGCGATTGCAGAGCAAATTGGTATCGAAGAAGTAATCGCAAATGTCTTGCCAGAGGAAAAGGCACATGAAATTCACAAGCTTCAAAAGAATGGGAAATTGGCCTTTGTTGGAGATGGGATCAATGATGCGCCGGCCCTCAGTGTAGCGGATGTCGGAATTGCCATGGGCTCTGGGACAGATATTGCCATTGAATCAGCAGATCTTGTCCTTACAACTAATAATCTGCTAGGATTGGCACGTGCTTTTGATATGAGTAAGAAGACCTTTAATCGTATTCTACTCAATCTTTTCTGGGCTTCTATCTATAACCTCATTGGTATTCCGATTGCAGCAGGAGTCTTTTCAAGTCTTGGTTTGGTGCTCAATCCAGAACTTGCAGGATTGGCCATGGCCTTTAGTTCAGTCTCTGTTCTGATCAGTTCTCTTATGCTTAATTTTACTAAAGTCGATTAATACTCTTCGAAAATCAAATTCAAACCACGTCAGCTTCACCTTGCCGTACTCAAGTACAGCCTGCGGCTAGCTT